>JADLBG010000516.1 GCA_020847895.1 Bryobacterales bacterium | reverse complement strand
GGCGCTGCTGGCGCTGGTGGGGCTGGGTTCGATTACGATTCTGCTCAACTATGTGGTGCCGCGCTTTGCCAGCGTGTTTGAAGACAGCCGCATGAAGATGCCGCTGCCCACGAAGATGCTGCTCGAAACCAGCAAGTACGTGCAGAATTACGGCTGGATGGCGGGCATGGGCCTCGCCGCGGCGGGAATTGCGCTGTACTCGTTCATCCGCACTGAGCAGGGGCGGCTGTGGTGGGACGGGTTCCGGCTGAAAGTGCCCGTGCTGGGAGACGCGCTGCGGAAGGCGGAAACGGCGCGTTTCGCGCGCGCCATGGGGACGCTGGTGGCCAACAGCGTGCCGCTGGTGCAGAGCCTGGGCATTGCGGCGGCGACGTTGAACAACCGCCGGATCGCGGGTTCACTCGACGCGGTTTCGCAAGGAGTGAAGCGCGGCGAAGGTATCGCGACTCCCCTGAAGCGGGGCGGACAGTTTCCGCCGCTGGCGGGCCACCTGCTCAGCGTGGGGGAAGAGACCGGCAAGCTCGATGAGATGTTTCATCGCATGGCGGATATCTACGAAAACGAAACGCGGTTGGCCATCCGGCGATTTACCTCGCTGTTCGAGCCCCTGGTGATCCTGGTGATGGGTATTATTGTGGGTGCGATGATTCTCAGCATGCTGCTGGCAATCACCAGCATCAATGAAGTGGCGGTGTAGATTATGAACAACAAACGGCGTGCCCGCGGGCAGGCGGGCGTGACGCTCATTGAAATGCTCGTGGTGGTGACGATCATCGCGCTGTTTGCGGCGGTGGTGGCTCCGCGCATGTTGCGAAAGACGGACACGGCGCGCGCCACGGCGGCGCGGCAGCAGGTGAACTCGTTCATGACGGCGCTGGGCACGTACAAGCTGGCTACCGGCCTGTTTCCCACCAACGAACAAGGGTTGCAGGCGCTGCGCGTGAAGCCGCAGGGCGTGAATCAGTGGCAGGGGCCCTATCTGCCGCAGGAAATCCCTGTCGATCCCTGGGGCCGGCCGTACGCGTACAAATACCCCGGCGAGCACGGGGATGAACCCGATGTCATCAGCTACGGCGCCGACGGACAGCCCGGCGGCGACGGAATCAATACGGACATCGTGAGCTGGAAGAGCCAGTAATGCGCCGGGAGGGGGGCGTCACGCTCATCGAGATGCTGATCGTCATTACGATCATCAGCCTCATGGTGGGCATCACGTTTCCCGCGGTCACTTCCGGTGTCGATTCGCTGCGTCTCGTCTCGGCCGCGGATTCCACCGCCACGTTTCTCAACTCCGCCATGAACCGCGCGGACAGGCGGCAGCGAGTGATGGAGATCACCCTCTCGAAATCGGAAAACAAGGTGACTGCCCGCTCGAGCGAAGCCGGCTACGAGCGTAGGCTCACGATGCCCGCCGGGGTGAAGATCACGGCGGTGAAGCCGGATGTGCCGCATATCTACCTCTATCCCGGGGGAGCGATCCCGCGCCTGTACGTGGAACTCACTAACTCACGGGGGGCAAAGAAGACGGTGAGCGTCGACCCCATCACCGGGGTCCCGGAAATCCAGACCCCTGGCGAGGAGGAGGAGAAATGAGTTCCCGCCGCGCCGGATTCACGCTGCTCGAAATGCTGGTGGCGACATCCATCATGGCCGTGGCCGTGGTGGGCCTTCTTTCGGCCTTATCATCTTCGTTGCATAATGCGGCGCGGCTGACAGATCACGACCGCGCGGCGCTGGTGGCGCGCCGGAAGATGGATGAACTCTTACTGCTATCGCGCCTGCCGCGCTACCAGCCGATGGAAGGAACGCTCACGCCGGCAACGGACGCCGGGCTCAGCGGAGGGTGGCGCGCGAGGATGGAGCCGTTCGAGGTCCCGCCGAATGTTGGGCCGGGCAGCGCCATCCTGGAGCGCGTGGAGTGCGAAATCTGGTGGATGGACGGCAACCAGCGTCATTCGTTCACACTGGACGGCTACAAGAAGACCATCCTCCAGCCCGATGATGTGCTGGGAGGCGCCATCCGGCAATGAGACGATCCTCGCGCGCGGGAGTGACGCTGATGGAACTCCTGATTGCCGTTTCGCTGCTCTCACTGCTGGTGGCCGGGATTCTCACGGCGATGCGGGTTGGGCTGAACGCGCTCGAACGGACGAACCGGCGGGTGATCGCGAACCGGCGCGCCATGGGGGCGCAGAAGATCCTCGAACAGCAGTTCGCGGGCTTCATGCCTGTGAGCGCCGATTGCAGCGGAGCGGGGGGACAGCCACCGTATACGCGGATTCCGTTCTTCGAGGGTGAACCGCAATCCATGCGATTTGTTTCGAGCTATTCGCTGGCGGAAGCGTCGCGCGGAGCGCCTTCTATTCTGGAATTTCAGGTGATTCCGGGGCAGGAGAACCTGGGCTATCGCCTGGTGGTGAACGAGGTTCCCTATACGGGTCCGCTGAGCGCGGGCCGTTTCTGCCTCGGGATGGCGAATGATCCCGCGCTGGGAGGGCCTGTGCCGCAATTCGTTCCCATCGCCATCGGGGCAAATTCGTTCGTGCTTGCCGACAAGCTTTCCTCGGTGCGGTTTCTATATAGGGAGATCATGCCGCCCCCGCTCAACGAGCGGTGGACGCCGCGGTGGGTTCTTCCCTATTGGCCTTCCGCCATCCGTATTGAGATGCAGGCACTCGAGCCGGACCCTTCGAAGATCAACCCGACGACGTTGACCATTCCCATCTTCGTCAACCGCGTCCCGATGGGTCAGTATGTCGACTGAACGCGGCAGCGCGCTTCTGGCCGTACTCTGGCTGGCGGCGGCGCTTTCGGCCATTGCGTTCTCGGTGGCCACGACGGTGCGTGGGGAAGTGGAACGCTCCGCCACATCGGCGGATGGAGTGAAGGAGTATTTCCTTGCCAGGGGAGCCATTGACCGCGCCTTGCTGTATGTTTTCTGGGGGGAGCAGTTCCGCAATCCGGATGGGTCGCCGCGCTATTGGGCTCCGGGAGTGCGCCGGCTGCATTTCGAATTTCCCAACGGCAGCGCGGATGTGGACTTCATTCCGGAATCCTCGAAGCTCAACGTCAACACGGCCCTGCCCGAGGAACTCTTCCGGCTGCTGATCGCTCTGGGCTCGGACGAAATGCGGGCGCGGGAAATCACGGCATCCATTCTGGACTGGCGGTCCCCTGTCCCCAACGGCATCAGCGAATTTGACCAGTTTTATTTGGCCGCGTCTCCGTCTTTCCGCGCCCGGCACGCGTCCTTGGAAGAGATAGAGGAGCTTCTTTTCGTAAAAGGTATGACTCCGGACCTCTTCCACGGCACTTACACGCGGGACACGACAGGCCGCCTGATCCCCAGGCCGGGTTTGCGCGATTGTCTTTCGGTGTATTCGGGCGGCCAGATAGAGGCCAATACGGCTCAACCGGCTGTTCTTGCCGCGGTTGGTATTCCCGCGGACGCCGTTGCGGCCATCGTCACAGCGCGAAAGATGGCGCCGTTCATCAGCATGGAGCAGCTTCAGGCTTTTGCGGGGGGCGTGGGTCCCGCGATGGGCCGCCTGGTGCTCGGCACGGGTTCGATCACGACGCTCCGCGCCACGGCCCGCCTGCGGCTGCAAAACGGGCAGCTTTCCGACATGCGCCGTACGGTTTCCGCCCTCATCAAATTCGCCCCCACCACCAAGGATGCGCCGTATCACGTCCTGCGCTGGTACGACCAGGGTGGACTCGGAGTGGGAGATTTCGAGTGAGCGGTCTGAAGCAATATCTCGCCATCGGAACGGGCGCCGGCATCGAACTGACGGCAGACGCCCTGCACGTGGCCCTCACGAGGGTCCGCCCCGGCGGCGCGCATGTGCTGGCGACGTTCACCCTTGCCAACTATCACGAGCGCCCGGCCGCTGAATGGGGCGCTGAATACGCTTCCCTCCTCCGCAAGCACGGAGCCGGTCATCTCGCGGCGACAGTCCTCCTCCCGCGCCGCGAG
>JADLBG010000515.1 GCA_020847895.1 Bryobacterales bacterium | reverse complement strand
TTCATCGACCTGTTCAGCGGCGGAATGTTCCGCCGGCTGACGATTTTCGCGCTGGGAATCATGCCGTACATTACGGCGTCGATCATCCTCCAGTTGCTCACCGTCGTGGTGCCGACGCTCGAGAAATTGCAGAAGGAAGGCGAACTGGGGCGGCGAAAAATCACCCAGTGGACGCGCTACATGACCGTGGGCCTGGCCCTCATGCAGAGCTTCGGAATCGCCACCGCGCTGCAATCCTCGGACGGCAATTTCGTGATGAACCCCGGGTTCGGCTTCATCGCCATGACGGTCTTGAGCCTCACTACGGGTACGGCGTTCATCATGTGGCTGGGCGAGCAGATCAGCGAGCGCGGAATCGGAAACGGCATGTCGCTGATCATCTTCGCGGGAATCGTCGTGGGCTTGCCGAGCGCCATCCAGCAGATCGATACCAACGCTTTCGTCACCCGCCAGTGGAACATGCTGCAAGTGCTTGTCATCCTCATCGTGATGATCGCGGTAGTGGCGTTCATCGTCCTCGTCGAGCGGGGAGAACGGCGCATTCCGGTACAGTACGCCAAGCGCGTCGTGGGCCGGAAGATGATGGGCGGGCAATCGACGCACCTCCCGCTGAAGGTCAATGCCGGAGGCGTGATTCCCGTGATTTTCGCTTCCTCCCTGCTTGCCTTCCCCCAGACGCTGCTGCAGGTGCCGTGGGTCAAGGACATTCCGTGGCTGAAGGCGGCGCTCAATTCCATTGGCTACGCGGAACCGATGTACGCCGTGCTGTTCACCGTGGGCATCATTTTCTTCTGCTTCTTCTACGTTTCCATCATCTTCAATCCCAATGAAGCCGCCGACAACATGCGCAAGTACGGCGGGTTTATTCCGGGCATCCGGCCGGGGAAGAATACAGCGGATTACCTGAACAAGATTCTCACGAAAATTACGGTGGTGGGCGGGCTGTACCTGGCTGTTCTTTCCCTCATCCCCACCATCATGATCTCGGGAATCAAACTGCAGCACCTGCCGCTGATCGGAAACTTTATTGACCGCACCTTCCCCCGCTTCCTCCTGGATGGACTTGGAGTTACGTTCTATTTCGGCGGCACTTCCCTGCTGATTGTCGTGGGAGTGGCAATGGATACCGTGAACCAGGTGGAGGCGCAACTGATCATGCGCCACTATGAAGGTTTCACGCCGCGATCGGGCCGCATTCGCGGGCGCCGGTCGGCGTCGGCCTAGGAATGTGATTGGTGCGGCCACGTATGCGGGAAGGGAGCGGCGGCGGCAGAGCCTTGATTTTGCTGGGACCGCCAGGGTCGGGAAAGGGCACGCAGGCGCGCCTGATCCGCGAGTGCCTGAAGGTTCCACATATTTCGACAGGTGATATGCTGCGGGACCGGATGCAGGCCGGAGATTCCCTGGGAATGATCATCAAGCGCCTCATTGATGAAGGCGAGTTAGTAACGGACGAACTGGTCAACCAGATGGTCGAGGAGCGGATATCGAGGCCCGATTGCGGAAAGGGTTTCATCCTGGATGGTTATCCACGGACGCTGAGCCAGGCGGGAATGATGTGCCGGCAGTTGGCGGATCGGGGAACCGGCTGGTTGGTGGTCCACCTGAAAGTGGATTACAATGAGATTATCAGGAGACTTGCCGGCCGGCGGAGTTGTCCGGGGTGCGGCGCGGTTTACCACCTGATTTCTCATCCTCCTGCGTTTGCGGGCCTGTGTGACCGCTGCGGGAACCCTCTGAGCATCCGTGACGATGACCGGGAAAGTGTGGTGCGGAAGCGGTTGGAAGCCTACGAAGAGAGAACGCGGCCGCTGCTCGAGTTTTTCTCGGGCGAAGAAGGTTCGTTCTGTGAAGTGAACGGCGCCGGTGATGCGCCGGCTCTGATTGCGGAGAGGATTTGCAGGCTTGCGCGGTCCGGCATGACCGGCGGCGCGGCGGCTTGTTCGAATTGAAGAACCGGGAGATGATTACGCGGAAAAGCCCGTCGGAACTCGAGAAGATGCGCAGAAGCGGGCTCCTGGTGTATCAGATTTTGCAGGAACTGGCCAGACGAGTGGAAGTCGGCGTCACCACGCATGACCTGGAAGTGGTGGCGGAGAAGATGATTCGCGACGCTGGGGCGAAACCCGCGTTCAAAGGATATTATGTCCCCGCGGCCGGGGCGCGCTATCCGTTTGTATTATGCACCTCGGTGAACCACGAGATCGTGCACGGCATGCCTTCGGCCAGGCGCGCCTTGAAGCAAGGCGACATCGTCAAGATCGATACGGGCGTGGAACTGGACGGATATTTCGGTGATTCGGCGGTCACGGTGCCCGTCGGCGAGATCAGCGATTCGCTGCGCAGGCTGCTTCAGGTGACCAGGGAGTCTTTGGAACTGGCAATCGAGCAGGCCAAGCCGGGAAATCGCCTGTTCGACATTTCCGGAACGGTCGAAAAGCACGTCGTCAAGAACGGCTTTTCCATTGTGCGGGAATTTGTCGGCCACGGCATCGGCGCCAAACTCCATGAGGAGCCGCAGGTGCCGAATTACATTGACCGGCAGCATGAGAATCCCCGGCTGAAAGAGGGGATGGTGCTGGCCATCGAGCCGATGGTGAACGAAGGAAAGCCCGGCAGCAAGGTGCTGGCGGACCGCTGGACGGCCGTGACCACCGACGGAAAATGCTCGGCGCATTTCGAGCACGTGGTGGCTATTACAGCGGAAGGCCCCTGGGTCCTGACACGGCCGTGACGGAGAAGGACAAGGGAGAAGGCGGGCGGGCAGTGGAAGGCACGGTCCTGGAGCTGCTGCCGCAGGCCGGCTACATTGTGGAGTTGAGCACGCGGGCGCAGGTAAGGGCGCACGCGGCGGGGGCGGCCAAGGCGAATTTCAGCCGGCTGCGTCCGAAGGATAGAGTTTTGGTGGAGCTGTCGCCGCACGATCCGACGCGCGGCCGGATTACAAAGCTCCTCGAGTAGGAAACGTTGGGTTGAAGGATAAGACATGAAAGTCAGAGCCTCGGTAAAGCCGATTTGCGATAAATGCAAGATCATCCACCGCCATGGCGTGGTGCGGGTGATCTGCACCAACCCCAAGCATAAGCAGCGGCAGGGCTAAGGAGAACGTA
>JADLBG010000514.1 GCA_020847895.1 Bryobacterales bacterium | reverse complement strand
CGACGTCAACAACAATCCGGATAATCCGATCATCAATATCCGCGCCTTCAGCGAGAATCCCAACGAGGTGGCCAAATACGTCACCGCGTTCATCGAAGGGGCGCGAAGCGATCCGCGGTACAAGGTTTTGGTGACCGTGAAGCACTTCCCTGGACACGGGGACACCAACGTGGATACCCACGCCGGCCTGGGCAGGGTTGACGCGAGCAAGCAGCGCCTCGAGGAACTGGAACTGGTTCCATTCCGTGCCGCGATCGCGGATGGAATCGACTCCATCATGACGGCGCACTTGTGGGTTCCCGCCATCGAGAGCAAGGAACTTCCGTCCACCGTCTCTCCCGCGGTGCTTACCGGACTCTTGCGCAACGAATTGAATTTTCGCGGAATCATCACTACCGACGCGATGGACATGGACGGCCTGCGCAAGCAATTCCCGAGTGGGGAAGCAGCCGTGCGGGCGATCGAGGCCGGAGCGGACGTGCTGTTGATGCCGCCGCATCCGGAGGCGGCGGTGAAGGCGGTCGTGGCGGCCGTGCGGAGCGGGCGAATCACGCGGAAACGCATCGATCAGAGCGTGGAGAAGATCCTTCGCGCGAAGATCCAGTTAGGACTCCATCGGCAGCGATTGGTGGACCTCGAGGCGATCGGAGACGAACTGGCGACGGAGGAAGACAACCAACTGGCGCAGCGTGTCGCCGGTGAAGCAGTGACGCTGGTGAGGAACGAGGGGGGACTCGTGCCGCTTGCCGCGCCGGAGCGGGCCTGCTGGTATGCGCTGAGCGAGAGCCGCTATGGGCAGCAGGGGCGGACGTTGATGTCAGCGTTGAAGGAGCAGATGCCCGGCGTCAAGCGGGCGCTGCTTGATCCGATGATGCCCATGCCTGAAATCGAAGAGGCGGCGAAGCTGGCTGAGTCGTGCGACGTCTCCGTGGTGGCGGCCTTCGCCGGGTTTCGTGGAAACGGGGCGCTCTCTGAAAACTTCATGAGCTTTTTCAAGTTGCTGGAAACAAGTGGAAAGCCGCTGGTTCTCGTCGGCATGGGGAATCCCTACCTGCTGCGCGCTTTTCCCGCGGTGAAGGCTTACCTGGCAACGTTCAGCACCGTGCCTGCCTCCGAATTGGCCATGCTTGGCGCCCTGCGCGGGGAAACCGCCATTCAGGGCCGCCTTCCCGTAACAATCCCCGGCGTGGCGAAATATGGGGACGGTCTGAAAGTTGCTCAAAAGGCAAGAGGAAGTTTGACAGAACGCTCTACTCTCCGCTAGACTGAAGGTTTTGTAGGGACCTAACGGAGATCGTCTGTCTGTATGAAAACGCAGTTTCCTTCCAAGCTGGAAATCGAGAGAGAGTGGTTTGTGCTGGATGCGGAAGACGCCGTGCTCGGCCGGTTGGCGAGCAAGGCGGCTATGATTCTCATCGGAAAACACAAACCGAGATACACCCCGTTCCTGGACGCCGGCGATCATGTCATCGTGATCAATGCCGAAAGAGTTCGCCTCACCGGCGCCAAGGAAGAGCAGAAATTTTACCGCAGCCACTCGGGCTATCCGGGTGGATTGAAGGAAGCTCAGGCGCGGAAAGTGCGCGTCGAGCGGCCCACCAGGATGGTGGAAGAAGCAATCCGGGGAATGCTGCCGAAGACCAAACTCGGCAAGCAGCTTTTCCGCAAATTGCAAGTTTACGCCGGCGGCAAGCATCCTCACGAAGCGCAGAAGCCCGTGCCGATGAACGCCTAGGCTGCATGACGACCATCCACACCACCGGAATCCCCGCGATCCGGTTGCATGAAGAAACATTCAACCCGCGCCGCCGGCGCGGTTCCAATAGCGAGGTTGCGTTTTGGCAGGTACGTTGATTCAACATTTGGGGACCGGGCGGCGGAAGAGTTCCGTGGCCCGCGTGTTCCTGCGTCCCGGCAAGGGGCAGATCACGGTAAACGGCCGTGAGATGGAAGACTTCTTCACCACTCCGTCTTCGCGGGCCGCGGTGCGCCAGCCGCTGCTGGCCACCGAGACGGCGGACAAGTTCGATGTACTGGTGCTCACCAACGGCGGAGGTGTGGCGGGCCAGGCGGGCGCCGTGCGTCTCGGCATCGCGCGCGCCCTGGTCGAGTTCAATGCCGAACTGCGCGGCAAACTGACGGGCCTTGGCTTCCTGACGCGCGACCCGCGCGCCCCCGAACGGAAGAAGGACGGGCAGAAAGGCGCCCGCCGCCGGTTCCAGTTCTCCAAGCGCTAGCTGGGGAAGCATCCACTTCGTTGAGATTCGGCGCACTCCTCGGAGGGTGCGTCGCGGTAGGAAACCAACAGGAGCCTTGGCGGAGTTGACTGGTTCGCGCAAATCTCGCTTTGGACCGCTGCGAACTTTCACCGCCGTAAAGGCGCGATCAAGGAGGCATTTTGCCGTCGATTACCATGAAAGAATTGCTCGAAGCGGGCGTTCACTTCGGGCACCAGACCAAGCGCTGGAACCCAAAGATGAAGGAATACATCTTTGGCGAACGTAACGGGATCTACATCATAGACCTGCAAAAGACGTTGAAGCTGTTCAAGGACGCCATGCGGTTTGTCGAAGAAATGGCGGGGAGCGGCAAGACGGTTCTTTTCGTGGGAACCAAGAGACAGGCGCAGGAAGCGGTGGCGGAAGAGGCCTCGCGCTGCAGCCAGTATTATGTCAACCAGCGCTGGCTGGGGGGACTGTTGACGAACTTCGTAACCGTGCGCAAGTCGATCAACCGGTTGAAGGAACTCGACGAGATCGCCGAGAACGGCTGGATCGGCCGCTCGAAGAAGGAAGTCATCCGGCTCGAGCGCGAGCGCAAGCATCTCATGTCGAACCTCGCCGGCATCAAGGACATGCCCGG
>JADLBG010000513.1 GCA_020847895.1 Bryobacterales bacterium | reverse complement strand
GCATGGACAAGATCCGCAGTCTCGGGCTGGAGAAAACGGCCCGCATCATCCACGGCGACATCACGACTCAGGACTATTCCTCCGCCGATCTCATCACCGTCTACCTGCTGCCCACGTCCAACGACAAGGTCCGCCCCATCCTCGAGAAACAGCTCAAAAAGGGAACGCGAATCGTATCGCATGACTTCGAATTTTCCGGCTGGAAGCCGGAGAAGACCGAAACAATTGACGATGACGGCGAGGGCCGCAGCCATACGTTATATCTCTATCGGAGGTAGAGGTTGTTTTGCCTGTGCGGCTAAGGAAAGGATTAAGGTAAACTGAACCTTTTGAAGAACTCGCCCGCACAACGGAGCTTCGCCGGCCGGTGGATGCGCGGGTTTCTTCCAGGGCCGAAGCCCCGGCGGGCCCTGTGCGAGCTTCCAATTGGCTGGAGAGCGAACTGTAACTCCTGAATCCTGGCGGCTGGCGTTCGGCATCGCGCGCGTGGCGATTGCCGCCTCGCTGGTGGCGCTGGAACTGTATCCTCATTGGTTCCCCCTTACCGGACCCTCCGTCGCCTATCTGATGTACAACTTTTTCGCCCTCGGCGCCGTCATGTGGCGCCACCGCTGGGCGGGAAGTTCCGGGCTCTTTCGCCTTATCATCGATCTCATCATTTTGCTGGTCTGCATTGTGAATCCGCCGGACCGAGCCGGATGGATGGTGGGCGCTTTCTACATATTTGTGCTGCTTCACGCGACGTTATTGCACCGGTTACGGGAGATCACCCTGGTGGTGGCAGTGGTAACGATAGTAAGTGTTCTGACAGCGCGGGACCAGGTCATATCGCTTGGTCCGGTGGTGGTTTTCCCGGGAATCCTGTCGTTGCTGTACGGCTGGCAGCGGCAGATGATCGAACGCCACCTCGATGTCGCCTCGCGCCAGACCGTGATGTTCCGGACCGAAGCCGAGAACGCAAGGGAACTCGAGCGCCAGCGGATCGCCGCCGATTTTCACGATGGGCCTCTGCAAAGCTTCATTAGCTTTCAGATGCGGTTGGAGGTGATCAAGAAGCTCCTCACCCGCGACCGCGATGCGGCCATCGCCGACCTGACGCAGCTTCAGGAAATCTGCCGCAAACAGATCACCGACATGCGCGCCTTCGTGCGCAGCATGCGCATGTCGGCCGACGGAGCAACCCCCGCCACCAGCGTCCGTCAGATTGCCGAGGATTTTCAAAAAGGCAGCGGGATTCAGCTCCATTGGAACGTCGGCGACGCGCTGAGCGGCCTCGAGCCGGAGATCTCCCACGAGGTGCTGCAGATCATCCGCGAGGCGTTGCACAACGCGCAGAAACACTCGAAAGCCTCGAAAGTCTCCCTTGCCGCGGAGCGCAGCGCCAATCAGTTGCACCTTCAGGTGGAGGATGATGGAAGCGGCTTCCCCTTCGGGGGCACTTACAACCTCGAGGAACTGGAAATGATGCGCATGGGGCCGGAAAGCATCAAACGGCGTGTGCGCACCTTGAACGGTGAGTTGATCGTGGAATCGAACCCCGGCCGCGGCGCGACTCTGCGCGTGCGTGTGCCCCTATGAGCCTCAACAGGCGGGAGCTGCTGGCGGCTCCTTTTCTGCTCACCGCCTGCGGACGCTACGGTGACTTTCATCTGCCGGTTTTGGATGGTAAGCCGGCGCAGGGTGCATTCGTGTGGGAGCCGCACGCCGGACCCGTTTTGACGCGCGGCGCTTCCGGCGCATGGGATTCGGTGGATGCCCTCAACCCTTCCGTATTGAACCACGCGGGAGTCTATTACAATTTCTATTCCGGTTTTGACGGCAGCACGTGGCACACCGGGCTCGCCACCTCGGTTGACGGCCTCGTCTGGACCAGGAAAGGGAAGGTGCTCTCCCCGCAAGGCTGGGAAGGGAATTACATTGCCGCCAACGGCTCGGCGCTTTTCGTGGGAAACGAGTTTCTCTACTGGTATCAGGTGGAGAAACTGCCGCGCATCGCAATGGCCCGATCCCGGGACGGCCTCGCCTGGTCGAAAAATCCACAGGCCGTGCTCGATCCCGGCCCGCGCGGAAGCTGGGATGAGCGAGGCGCGGCCGATCCATATGTGGTCCGCTTCGGAGGCGTGTTCTACCTGTTCTACCTCGGCCAGGACCGCGCCCGCCGACAGCGGCTTGGCCTCGCCCGCTCAACCGACGGCATGGTGTGGACCAAACTACGGGCCAACCCGCTTCTCGAACTGGGAGAGGGCGGAGCTTTCGACGAGAACGGTCTCGGCGAGCCCGCGGTCTGGTTCTCGAACGGCTCCTACTGGATGCTCTACACCGGCCGTGACCGCAACGAGTTTCGCCGCATGGGCCTTGCCCGATCGCAAGACGGGGTACAGTGGGAGAAACTCGCTTCGCCCGTCCTCGGCGGCGGCGAGGACTGGAACGGGAAAGTGGTTTGCGACGGGACAGTGGAAGTGACGCCACAGGGCGTGCGAGTCTGGTTTGGAGGCGGCAATCTGCCCCGCCCGGATGAGCGCCTCAACGGGCAGATCGGCTACGGTTTTCTTCGCTGGCGGTCCTGAATCCATGCGCATCGGAATCACCTGCTATCCCACCTACGGCGGCAGCGGCATCGTCGCCACCGAACTCGGGCTCGAACTTGCCGCGCGCGGCCACGATGTCCACTTCATCACCTACGCCAATCCCATCCGGCTCGACACCGGTGCCGAGAATATCCACTACCACGAGGTGGAGGTCTCCTCATATCCCCTCTTTCAGTACCCTCCCTATTGCCTTGCGCTTGCCTCCCGCATGGCGGAAGTGGCGGATGCCTACGAACTCGACCTGCTGCACGTCCATTACGCGATTCCTCACTCCATCTCCGCGCTGTTGGCGCAGCAGATGCTCGCCCCACGCCGGCGCCTTCCGTTCATTACTACTCTGCACGGCACCGACATCACTCTTGTCGGCGTGGATCCTTCCTACTTCCCCATCACGAAATTCTCCATGGAGAGATCGGACGGCATTACCACCATCAGCGAGTACATGCGCGGACGCACGCGCGAGGTTTTCAGCATCGCAAACCCCATCCGGGTGATTCGCAATTTCGTCAACTGCCGCCTCTACAAACCGCCTGCCGCGCCATGCGCCGGAGAGCCGAAACTGCTGCATGTCTCGAACTTCCGCCCCGTGAAGCGCGTCCTCGATTGTGTGCGGATATTGGCCCGCGTGCGGCGCGAAATTCCCGTCCATCTGCTGATGGCCGGCGACGGGCCCGAACGTGTCCCGGCCGAACGTCTGGCGCGGGAACTCGGCATGTCCCCGCACGTCACCTTTCTCGGCAAACAGGATCATGTGGAGCGGCTGTTTCCTCAAGCTCGCATTCTGCTCATGCCAAGTGAACTAGAGGCCTTCGGGTTGGCTGCCCTCGAGGCCATGGCCTGTGGGGTGATTCCGGTGGCCACCAACTGCGGCGGCGTGCCTGAGCTCATCAATCCCGGGGTGGATGGTTTTCTCGAGCCCGTGGGCGACGTGGAATCCCACGCATCTCGTATTCTTGAAGTCCTGCGCGACGAGGCGAAATACAGCGCCATGTCGCAAGCCGCGCGCCAGAAAGCGGAGACGCTTTTCGATACGACGAAGGTCATTCCCGAGTACGAGGCCTACTACGAAGAGATCCTCCGCGGCTGATTCCGGTCCGTGCGCCATCGTCATCGCCGTCGAGGCCATCAAACCATTTGCAGGGCACTGCCGCTTCTCTGTCCAGAACCCTGCACGCTCCTCTTAGAACCGCCGTATGCGTGTGAGATAATGCCTCTCTGCAAATGCTTTGTATAGAGGCTGTTTTCCCAAGATGAGTCTGGAGGAAGTAGCGCGGCGGGCGGGAGTGTCCACGGCGACCGTGTCCCGCGTTATGAACAATAAAACGGTGGTGAAGAGCGCCACCCGCAACCGTGTGCTGCGCGTGGTTACGGAACTCAACTACCACCCGAACCTTCATGCCCGTACTCTTGCCGGAGGCCGCAGCCGCACACTGGGAATGATCCTCTCCAACATGGAGAATCCGTTCTTCCTCGATATCTATCGCGCCGTGGAAGCGCTTGCCCACACACGCGGCTACGAAGTCGTCGTCGCCAATACGGACTATCGCCGGGAGCAACTCCTGGCAAGCCTGCGCATGATGATCGGCAGGCGTGTGGCGGGACTCGCCGTAGTCGTCTCCGAAATGGATCCGTCCTTCCTCAATGAAGTGAACGAATCAAAGACGCCGGCGGTCTTCTATGACGCCGGCGCCGCCTGCCAGAGCGTCCACAACATTCGCATCAACTACCGCCTCGGCATCGAGCGCATGGTGGACTACTTGCACGATCTGGGCCACCACAAGTTCGCCTTCATTGGCCATCATTCGGCTCTCGGGCCAATGAGCGAACGCGAGGTCACTTTTGTCGAGACCGTGAAGCGTTTCGATACGGAGTGGCGCACGGCCGCCGATGAGGATGGCCTCGAAGGCGGCCGCCAGGCGGCGCGCTCATTGCTCCAATCCGGCTTTCAGCCCACGGCCATCATTTGCGTCAACGATTTTATGGCCGTTGGTGTGCTCCGGGAACTTCGCGACCGGGGCCTTCGCGTCCCCCAGGACGTCTCCGTCACCGGCTTCGACAACATCAAGCTCTCCGAGTTCTGCTACCCCGCTCTTACTACCGTGCACATCCCCCGCGAACGCATCGGCCGGCATGTGTTCGCCATGTTGGTTCCGGAAGAGGCAAAACCCAAACCGCCGGCGCAGGAGATGATTATCGATCCGGAATTCGTTCTGCGTGCCTCCACGGGTCCCGCCCCCGCGCGTGAGTGACGCTCTCCGGTTCGGGTTCGAATGATTACCGGGTGACCGCGGCGCGCGCCAGCACGATCGCGGAATTGGATGACATCGAGTCGTAGTAACTGTTGAACCGGCGCGTTTCCGCCGTATCGTACTTGCGAAGATTCGCGGCCCAGCGGTAGGAGATGGGCTGGAAGTACAATTCGGCCTCGAGGACGTACGGGCCCTGGCTGGCGCCGAGGGCCACTGAATAGCGGACCCGGTCTCCCGCCCCGCTGAAGTTCTCATCGTTTGAAGCTCCACCCACCACGGCAATATCCCGGGAGGCATCGCCCTTTTCAAAGCCATGCGGCAGGAGGCGGTTATCCTTCACGTAGCGGACCGCGGAGAGCAGCGCGGTGGTGAGGGAGCCGGACTGGTCCGCCATGATCGACTCGTAGATCTGAACCTGATCGCCGGCGGTGATTTCCGTGTAGTGGGGTTCGTACTTGCCGGGGTCCGCATCGTTTGCGTTCCCTACGATCGAACCCTGGGGAGTCAGCGCCCCCGACTCGAAGACAG
>JADLBG010000512.1 GCA_020847895.1 Bryobacterales bacterium | reverse complement strand
GATTCCTGCGTGCGGCAGACAGAGAACGCGTTTCTGCGCTATGGGCTCAAATCGCTGCTCATCTCCAAGTTC
The DNA here is from genome assembly GCA_020847895.1 of Bryobacterales bacterium. Classification (GTDB taxonomy): domain Bacteria; phylum Acidobacteriota; class Terriglobia; order Bryobacterales; family Bryobacteraceae; genus CADEFT01. The sequence continues at coordinate 8,335 of JADLBG010000512.1, read as the reverse complement.
GTGCCGGGGTTGAATGCCGTCGCCGCCCCCATGGCGGGCAACTCGGGCGCGGGAATCGGGCGGTTTCTCGCCTATGATGCCTTGGGCGCGGCTATCTGGAGCGCCTCCTACATGAGCCTTGGCTACGTGTTGAGCGATCAGTTGGAGGAGGCGGCGGAATACGCTTCGCGGACCGGTTCCGGCTTACTCCTTCTCGTGCTGGGCCTCTTCGCGGCCTGGATCGCATGGAAAATTCTGCGGCGGCGGGCGTTCCTTCGCAAGATCGAAGTCGCGCGCATCAGCGCAGAGGAGCTGCGGCGGCGGTTGGACGCCGGCGAGGATCTGTTTATCGTGGATCTGCGCAGCGAACTGGCCGAGGGCGCGGCCGGAATCCCGGGCGCTCTTCGAATCAGTTCCGAGGAGTTGGTGAGCCGCCACCGGGAGATCCCCCGCGACCGCGAAATCATCCTGTTCTGCAGTTGACCGAACGAAGCCTCGAGCGCCCGTGCGGCGCTCCTCCTGCTGGAGAGAGGAATCACCCGTGTGCGCGCCGTGCGCGGCGGCGTGGACGCTTGGGAGCAGATGAGCGTGCGGTGACCGGGAGGCCTCCTACAACTGGAACGATTCGCCCAGGTAGATCCGCTTCACTTCCGGGTCATTCCCCAACGCCTCCGGCGTGCCCGCGCGGAAGATTTTTCCGTTATTGATGATGTAGGCCCGGTCGGTTACGGCCAGCGTCTCCCGCACGTTGTGATCGGTCACCAGAATTCCGATTCCCGCCCGCTTCAGGTCGAAAACGATGCGTTGGAGTTCCATCACCTGGATGGGGTCGATGCCGGAGAAGGGCTCGTCAAGCAGCAGGAAGTTCGGCTCGATGACCAGGGACCGGGCGAGTTCGACGCGGCGCCGCTCGCCGCCGCTGAGCATGTAGCCTTTGCTCTGGCGCACCTTCTCGAGACCGAGCATTTCGATGAGCGTTGTCATCCGCTCGCGGCGCTTGGCGCCTGGAAGAGAAAGCGTCTCGAGAATCGCCATGAGATTCTCTTCCACCGTCAACCGGCGGAAGACGGAAGCCTCCTGCGGCAGGTAGCTGATGCCGCGGCGGGCGCGCTCATACATCGCCAGCGGCGTAATGTCCTTTTGGTCGAGAAGAATCTTTCCGCTATCCGGACTTACCAGGCCGACAATCATGTAGAACGACGTGGTCTTGCCGGCGCCGTTCGGGCCGAGCAGGCCCACCACTTCGCCTTGCGACACGCTCACCGACACGCCATCCACCACCTTGCGGCCGCGATACGACTTAGAGATTTCCGATGTTTCCAGAATTCGCATGCATTATTTCCGGCGAATTTTGCTTACTGCCGGCTGCGCGGGGACCCCGTTGACCAGCAGCCTATCATCGCCGGCGAAATAGGTCAATTGTTTACCTCGCGTGACACCCCGTAGCGAATCCTGCAATTCCGGCTGTCCCTGCACGAGAACAATCTTCTGCTCATCCACATAATAATCCGCATGCTCGGAAGTGCCGCGCCGAGTCCGGTCCGCGGCCACCTGCACAATGATGACGCTACCGTCCGCGGCCGCTTTTTCTAAACTCGATTCGCTCTCCTTCTTGTCCTTCTGCTTGCTTTCATCCTTGAGATAGGCGCGCAATTCGCGGCTGCGCACGTCAAGACCGGCCCGGCGAAGGAACACTCCGCCAGTGTAGTGGGCGACGCGGTCTTTGTCCGAGTATGTCATGGATGGAGCGGTGATGAGAGTGAACACGGGGGCGGCGTTCTTCGGCTTGGCTGCGCCGGCGTCATTTTGCTGGTCGATCAACTGGCTCACCACGTGGCCGTTGGCGCGCAGTAAACCGTTTTTGCGCTCGATTTCGATGTGATCGGCCTGGAGGCGGTTCGCCCCCTGCCACAGGACGGCGTTGCCGTCGTAGATCACCAGGCTTTGCTTGTCGCGCGTGACCATCTTTGCGGCTCTGGCCTGCGTGGGCTCTTCTTTTGAGAGCATGGCGGAACCCGATCCTTTGCGGTCGGGGAGGCGGCTCGAGTTCACGTGTCCTTCTGCTGTGAAATCCTCGCTCTTCTGATCGAGGACGATCTGGTCGGCGGAGGTGGCGCCGGTGGAATCCCAAACGCGCGCGTCCTGGATGAGTGTGATGCGATTGGAAGTCTGGTCGAGCAGGGCCCGTTCCGAGCGTGCCTTGCGGTCTGCTTCCTCGTAGCGGAAATCGCCCGATTGCTCGAGGCGGATCATTTCGCCGCTCTTCGCGAACTGGGCCTGCAACTCCTTGCTCGATGTCAGCGCAGGCGATTGCGGCTTGCCCTGCTTCGGCTCGTTTTCGGTACGCGTGCGGGCGTTGCTGGTACGGAAAGACTCGATCGTGTTGGCTGCGCCGTAGAGGATATGGAACCGGTCTCCGTCGACACGCCTCCGGTGCTGCGCGGGGCGGTTAGGAAGGAATTCCAGAACCCCCGGAGTGGGTGTGTTGATCGCGTCAATCTCTTTGCCGCCGGCCCGCATCGTCATTTCCACTGTTTCACTGCGCAGGATGCGAGTCTCGGCAGGAGGACGGTCCGGGCGGGCGATGGGCTTCGATTCCACCACTGCTTGGCCTGTGGCGACGGCGCGTCGAAGAATGCTCTCGCTTCCGGTGGCGTCAAAATCCAGATCCACCTGGTTCGAATGCGTGTTCGTTACGGCGAACTCGGTGGTTGTGGTTAGCGTCGCGTTGCCCACTCCCTTGATCTTTTCCACTTCACTCTTTTCGTTGAGAGACATGGTGAGCTGATCGGCGGCATAATCGAGCATGCGGCCTGGGAACTTGTCGGCGCCCTTGGCGGCGGTGGTGTCTACCTGGCGGATGCCGTTCTTGTCGAGCGTCACCAGCGCGCCTTTGCCTTCCAGCGTCATGTTGCCCCGGCTCAGTTTGGCCCACGGCGAGAGGACTACCTTCGAGTCATTTTCAAGGTAGAGGACTTGGCCTGCCTCTACTTTCATGGGCCGTGGATTGGCGGACTTGCGGTCGTACCAGACAAGTTCGGCCTTGCTGCGCAACAGCAACTCACGAGTGGATGGGTCATAAACCGCGCCGACGGCCTTTCCTTCCCCGCGCTCGAAGACGAACGTCGCTTCCCGATCGGTTTCCGCCTTCCCCGTCTTACTGTCGAAACGGATCCCGGAAGACTTGATGTGGATGAGGCGCGCGGGAGAGGGCGTCTTGCCCTCCTCTTCCCCCATGGTGATGTCCGCCTCTCCTTCTGAGTAGAGGAAGGCTTCCGCCATATCGAAAATCGCCCGCTCGCTTAGCACGTGGTCGTATGACTTGCCATCGCCGCGGTAGATTTTGAGATCCACTTTCTCCAGTTCAAAGCGGCTGGGCTCCTTGATCTGGCGGAAGTTCTTCGCCCGTACCGCTACCGCCGGCCCGTTGCCGGAGCTTTTTTCCCAATGCCAGTCGGTGGCGGTGGCGTTGACGCCCTGCTCGAGTGGTTTCGGCGCGGGGGGCGCATTGCGGCGGATCTCGGCAAGTTGATGGCGATAGGTTACCGCCACGTAGCCGGAAATGACCAGGATCGCCAGAAGAAAGAGAGGGCGGGCGCGCCGCATTGTTGTAATTTCCAGGATAGCAATTAGGCGCCGATGTACTTGGCGTAGAGTCCGCGGGCAAGGCCTGGGTCCGTCGTGCCCTTGATAATCGCGCGGCCGTCGGGGAACACGGTCATCTCGTATGAGGGCAGGAAGAAGCGGAGCGCGAATTCGTTGCGGCGGACATCGCCGACGGCTTTCAGGCGCGCCTCGAGATTCGCCAGATCGAGCGGCCGTGCGCGGTCGTGAATCTGCACGGCGTTGCGCCCGCAAAGGCTGATGGGAGTGCGCCTCCGGCCCTCGAGATGGACGTAGCGATGCTCTCCACAGGCCAGGCACCCCGGTTGCGGCTCCGGTTGACGCACCTGGCGGATGACGCCCGTCCAGACATCGACCGTCGTGATCCTCCGCGGGACTTCGCCGGCCTTCCCGCTGAGCATCTGAAAGGCGAGGCTCACCTGAAGCGAGGCGATAAGCGAGGTGATGGTGTTCAACACGCCGGCCGTTTCACAAGTGGGCTGCGCTCCCGAGGGCGACTCGGGATAGATACACTTCAGACACGCCGTTTGGGACGGCAGGACCGGCATTACCAGGCCATAGCTGGCCACCGCCGCGCCATAGACCCAAGGGATGTTGTGACAGACGGCGAAGTCATTAATGAGATAGCGAGTGTCAAAATTATCGGTGGCGTCGAGGATCAGGTCCGCTTCCGAAAGCAGGTCTTCGGCATTGGCGGCGGTGAGGTCAGCGACAACGGGTTCCACGTGAACACCGCTGTTGATTCGTTGGAGGCGCCGCGCCCCGGCCACAGCCTTGGGGAGCCCTTCGGCGGCATCCTCCTCCTCGAATAACCACTGCCGCTGGAGGTTGCTCCATTCGACGTAGTCGCGATCGATGATCGTGAGCCGGCCTACCCCCGCTCTGGCTAGCGCCCCGGCCTGAAAACTGCCGAGCGCGCCGCAGCCCACGATGGCGGCGTGCGATGCCAGCATTCTTTCCTGCCCTTCCTTGCCGATGCCGGGGAAGAGAATCTGGCGGGAGTAGCGTTCACGCGAGCGATCATCCATTGCCTTCATGATCGCACTCATGGCGGGCAGATTTCCGTCGACTCGATATCGAGCACGGCCCCGCAATCAAAGCAGACCACCACTCCGTCATCATCGGCGTAGACGCGCGTCGATGCGCACCTGGCGCAGGCGGCGGTGGGGTCGCTCGCGTCGGGCAGTTCTTCCGGCCGCGTGATGCGGCGGGTAGAGCCCGTGGTATGAGTGACGGGTTCAAAAGTCGCCCTGCAATCGGAACAAACATGGTTAAAACAACACTTCGGCTCGCAACTGTAGAACACATCCGGGGACCCGCACAGCGGGCAGCGCATCTGAAGTTTCCGCGGCACGTGGTAAGATTCCTGATTCCTGTTATTTCTATCTTCTAGGAGTCATGATGCGTGTATTGGTAACTGGAGCGCAAGGATGCATCGGGGCATGGGTGGTTCGCGGGCTGCTGAAACGCGGCCTCGATGTCCTGATTTACGACTTGGACGGCAACCCCGCGCGGCTGGGGCTGATCACGGAGCCGGGGGAGCGAACCGGCCTCGACATTCAGACAGGTGCGATTGAAGATACGGAGCGGCTCAAAGTCCTCATCCGGGATGCGGGCATCACGCACATCGTGCACCTGGCCGCCGTGCTGATGCCGTTTTGCCAGACGAACCCAGTGAAAGGCGGTCTGGTTGACGTCGTTGGAACCCTGAACGTCTTCGAGGGTGCGCGCGACGCCGGGCGTCCCGTACGCGTGGTTTATGCGAGTTCCTCCGCTGTGTGGGGGCCGGAAGACGCCTATGAGGCGCGGGCGCTCTCGGAAGCCGATCCCACCAGGCCGGCGACGCATTACGGTGTGTTCAAGCAGGCCAATGAGGGCAACGCGCGGGTGTTCTATTCAGCCAGCGGCATCTCGAGCGTCGGGCTGCGGCCCTGGACGGTTTACGGAGTGGGCCGCGACCTCGGACTGACCGCGGCGCCTACGATTGCGATGAAGAACCTGGTATTGGGGCAGCCCTATCAGATCCCTTTGGGCGGCTTCATGGATCTTCAGTACGTGGAGGATGTGGCTGAAACGTTCATCGGCTGCCTGCTATCGACGGTCGGGGGCGCGCACGTGTTCAACCTTGCGGGGGACGTCATCCACATGGATGAGATTGTGAAGACGCTGGACCGTCTGCGTCCGGGGGCGGCGAAGCTGATTTCGGCGGGCGGGCCGCAAGTTCCGGTGGCCTACCGCATGGATGATGCAGCTCTGCGCGCGACGGTGCCTGGAATTCAAAAGACTCCGCTCGAAGACGGGATGCGGCAGACGGTTGAACTATACGAGAAGCTGCATCGGGAAGGGCGGCTGTAGGTCAGCTTCTTTGGAAGAAGGCGTGCTCCGGCGCCTGATAACGCACCGATAGCTCCGGCGTCTCCAGGCGCCGTCCGTGCCCCTTTGACTGGAAGAGGAAGGCCAGCGCACCCGTGGTGAGCAGGGTCCGCTCCACGGGGTAGACAGGCTTGCCGGTGACGAACATGTCTTCAATGCACTTCACCAGACCGTCGAAATGCGGGAGCGGCCGGCCCGGAGCGGCAAGTCCGAACAGCGTCGAGTCAATGCGTGATTCGCCCTTGCGGCGGCAGGCGAAAGACCAGCGCGCCCCGGAAGGGGAGATTATCATCGCGGCGGCGCGGAAGCCGTCTTTGTAGTTCAGCAGGAACAGCACCGGCTTTCTCGCCTCTTCTTCCACCGGCACCGGCTTGCGCGCGGGGTTGCGCCTGGCGGCTTCGTCGATGAGCGGTTTACTCCAGGCCCCTTCGCCCGCTATCCATTTCCAGATGGCGTCGCCTTCGAGCCACTCGACGCTCTCAATACCGGTCTCACCCCCGGCGCGTCGTTCCACCATGCATTGCAGCGATTCGAGCAGGTGGAAACCATAGGCATCGTGCGGACCGTAACCCAGCGCCACGGCGTGTTCGAGCGGCGCATTCAGTGGAATTTCGAGCAGCGGGGTGCGCACGGTAACCGGAATCGATGAGCCGGCCATGAACGGTACCCCCAGCCGCCGGGCGCGGTCATACATCTTCCTGGCCTTCTCCCAGGAATACGAAAGGTGCTTGTCTGAAAATGTCGGCACAGCGCGCCCGCTCTTCTCGTACACGTCCAGGATCTGGTTGAACAACTCGTAGCGCGGATACATCTTCTGCCCGAGTTCATTGTCGGGGTAGTTGCCGTGTTCGCCGATGAAAACCACGGCGTCCACGGCGAGTTTGTCGCCGCCGAGTGTCAGCGCATCGTGGATGGTGGGATACAGCGTGAAGCCGAAACGCGCCGCCATGTCGGGCGCCATGTCGTTCTGCGGCTTCTGGTCGCGATAGAGCGAAACCAGGTGTGTTCGGGGCTCGGAATGAACGTTGTTCGCCGAATTCCCGCCCAGGATGCGGCCAAGCACGACATCGGCGTGAGAATACCACCTGTATTCGGTAACCACGCCCGCCACTCTCTTCTTGCCGCTCGCCGGCAGCGGGCTTGCGCCCAAGGCGCCCAATGCCAACTGAGAAAATGTTCGCCGGTTCATCACGGCTCTTAGTAGATCAAATTTCTTCCTGCTCGCGCTGCTTTTGTACAGGAGGCTCATGCTTGTCCACCACGACGAAGCCGCCGGACACGAGTTCGCCGAGCGTCCGCGCGAACCGGCGCGGATCAAGATTGCCGCCGATGGCGCCTTCCTTGATCAGGCCGTCAAAGACCTCGGCGCCGGTGGCCGTGCCGGTAAGCTTGGGGATGAGATAAGCGCCCAGGGGATCCACTTCCCATGTGTTGGGATAGGGATGATCCACTTCCAGCTTCTGCTCGGCCAACGCCCATTTTCCGTCGCGAATGCCGTGGGTCAACTGGAGTGTGGTCTTGCCCGCCCGCAGTTTCGATTGCAGGATGATATCCTCGCAGCCTTTGGCGCGCTCGGTTTCCCAGTGCATCAGCCACTCGAGTTCCCTTGGCCCGGAAAACGGTCCCGCCTTACGGCGTACGGTGAACACCGGCCGCTCCTCAGCGCGCCGCTGGATCACTACTACACTCGCCAGGAAATGAAAGATCTTCAGGCTCTCGAACAACCGGCCCCATTCGGGAATCTCCTCCGCCTTTGCTCTTCCGCGCATCAGCGCAGCCATGACATAGGTGATGGGCTCCAGCACGCGGATGACGTGAATGGCAACATCGAATTCATTGGAGTGCTCCCCCAGCCATTCGCGGATGCGTTTCTCAAATGGTGAATCCTGCCTGTCGGAGCCGAGGCAGCGGCAATAGAAGCGGCCGCCCGGCGTAAGCACTCTGTGCAGGTCCTGAACGTGCTTCCGTGTGATTTGCTCGCCGTCATTTCCCCCGGCGTGATAAATCCATGTGTGCTTCAGCACCGGTACGTACGGCGGATGCACGGCGATACGATCGAATTGCAGTTCGCCGGCCGGCTCATAGGTGTCGCCGCAGCCGGAGGTGAAATTGTCGAGTCCATTGAGGCGTGCGCTGAAGTCGGCAAACGCCGTGGAACGTTCCGTAATATCGAACGACCAGGCGTGTTTGGCGCCTTGATTCGCCATCATCAGAGCCACCACTCCCGACCCTCCGCAGCCCTCGAGGAAACGCTCGCAAGGGTCGAGCGGAACGTAGGAAAGATAGGTGAGAGTGTTGGGGATGTCTGGGGGGAACACCACATCATCGGCAAGATTCGGAGGGTTGGGGCCGGCGGTGG
>JADLBG010000511.1 GCA_020847895.1 Bryobacterales bacterium | reverse complement strand
GCTCTGCTCCGTGGCTAATCGCCTCCGAGCCTGAGCATGGGTTGAGAAACAGCCTGTCGCGTTCCTTACCGGGGCGCGGCAGGCTTCTCTGTAAAACATTTGTTTTCTTCTGTTTGCCTGTTTCCCCAGCCCCTTCCCGCCGATTCCTGAACAGATGCCGCCCGCCGCACCCCCTCTGCCCTCCCCGCCACCCTGGCTCGCCCGCGCCTTCACCACCGCCGTCAAACACTACCAGGCCGGCCTTCACGATCAGGCCCGGCAGTTGCTCATCCTCACGCTCGAGCGCCAGCCCGATCACGCCGATTCCATGTACCTGCTCGCCTCCATCGCCGCTCAATCTGGAGATGCGGAACTTGCCGAAGGCCTGCTGCGCCAGTCCATCGCCATCGAATCCCGCAAAACTCCGTACTGGATCCTGCTCGGCAATCTGCTCCAGCGCGGCGACAGACTGGAAGAATCGGCCGAATGCTACAAAATGACGCTGTCGCTCGATCCCAATTGCGTCGACGCATATTACAACTGGGGCAACACGCTCGAGCGGCAGGGGCGGAATCGCGAGGCGATGGAGTTCTTCGAACAGAGCGTGCGGCTCGAACCACGGCACGTGCAGGCGCGCAATAATCTGGCGAACCAGTATCGTCGCGCAGGCCGCCTCGAGGAAGCCGCCGCGCAACTCGAGGCCGCGCGCCGGCTCGATCCTCAATCGATGCCCGTGGTGCTCAACCTCGGCAACATCCATATGGACAACGGCGAGTATGCGAAGGCGCTCGCCTGCTTCGATCAGGCCATTGCGATGGCGCCGGCCCTGGCCGTGCTGTACAACAACAAGGGCAACGCGCTGCGCAATCTGAAGAGAATTCCCGAAGCGCTCGAAGCCTACGGAAAGGCAATCGAACTCGAGCCCGGACGGGCCGAATTCCGGGTCAACCGCGGCTCGGCCTTGCAGACCCAGGGGCGGCTTGGGGAGGCGCTCGAATCCTTCCGGCATGCGCTCGAACTGGCGCCGGAAGTCGCCGCCGCCCACGGATCGGCGCTGTTCACCCTGCACTACGACCCGGAGACCTCCGTGGAAGAACTGCTCGAGGCGCACAGGGAGTGGGCGCGGCGCCACACTGGCGGCCTTGGCCGCGCCGGCCGCCCCTTCCGCAACCGTCGGAACCCGGATAAGCGTCTGCGCATCGGCTACGTTTCGGCCGATTTCCGCCAGCATCCGGTGGCCTACTTCGTGGCCCCGGTGTTGGCTTCGCATGACCGAGGGCAAGTGGAGGTCTACTGCTACGCGAGCGCGGTGAAGCGCGACGATTGGACCGCGCGGATCCGCAAATCGGCCGCTCAGTGGCGCAATGCCGCCTCGATGAGCGATCTCGAACTGGCGGCACGGATCGAGCAGGACGGCATTGACATTCTGGTGGATCTGGCCGGGCACACGGCGGGCAACCGTCTCGAGGCATTTGCCCGCAAACCCGCTCCGGTGCAGGTGAGCTGGCTTGGATACTTCAACACCACGGGCCTCGAGGCGATGGATTACCTGGCGGTGGACGAAGTGATTTGCCCGGAAAGCGAACGCGCCCCTTATGTGGAGCAGCCGCTCCGTCTCGGGGGCTGCTACCTCGCCTACAGAGGGCCGGATTACGCGCCGCCGGTAACGCCGCCGCCGGCCGGTAAGAAAGGCTATGTCACTTACGGCTGCTTCAACACGCTGTCCAAGGTGACCGCCGATGTGCTGCGGCTCTGGGCGCGCCTTCTGCGCGCTGACCCGGCGGCGCGTCTGGTGCTCAAGAACGCCGTGCTCGACGATCCGCTGTCTCAACAGATCTGCCGGGAAACGCTCGAGAGCGAGGGTGTCGAGAGCGGACGTGTGACGCTCGCCGGCCAGTCGCCCCATCGCGAACTGCTCGCCGCCTACGCCGGCGTCGATGTGGCGCTCGATCCGTTTCCCTACAACGGCGGCACCACCACCTGTGAGGCGCTGTGGATGGGCGTGCCGGTGGTGACGCTCGCCGGCGGCCGGTTTGTGAGCCGCGTCGGAGAAACAATTCTGCGCCATGCCGGGTGCGGCGAATGGGTGGCGCATTCACAAGATGAGTACGTCCAAATCGCGCTCGCGCTCGGAAGCAGCCGGGAGCGGCTGCGGGAGATTCGCGCCGGTCTGCGCGAGACGGCGCGAGGTTCCGTGTTGGGAGACGTGAAGGGATTTACGAGGAGATGGGAAGATGCTCTCAGAGTGGCTTGGAAGAGATGGTGCGGCGCGCCTGGAGAGTTCTGATATCAGCGTGACCACCTGCCCGGCGTGCGGCTACCACGTATCGGCGCTCTTTTACGATGGCGGCGCGCAGCCGCTGGCGACGCTCGGCTGGCCGCAATCGGAAGCCGAAGCGCGGGCCATGCCGAAGCTGCCGCTGCGTTTTGTGCGCTGTCTCGACTGCGGGCACGTCTTCAACGCGGCCTTCGACTACATGAGGGTGCCTTACGGCGATCAGCCAAACCGCATGTTCAACCGCGGCCTGCGCTGGTCGGCGTTTCTCGAGCGCGTACGCAGCGAGATGCTCGAGCGGCTGCCCTCGCGGCCCGTGGTGGTCGAGATCGGGCACGGGGAGGGCTTGTTTCTCGAGGCGCTGGCCGCGGCGCGGCCCGAAGGCCGCTATATCGGGTTTGACCCGCACGGCGCCACCGAATCGACCCACCCGGGCGTAAGCTTCCGCCGGGCGTTGTTCCGCCCCGAATCGCACATGGCGGAGTGGAAGCCCGATCTGCTCATCAGCCGCCACGTGCTCGAGCATTTGAGCGATCCGCTCGGTTTCGTGCAAAGCCTCTCCTTTGCCGCTTCGCTCGCCGGATTGCATCCGCTGCTGTATATCGAGGTGCCCTGCATCGACCGCGTGTTCGAGACGGGGCGCACCGAGGATTTTTACTACGAGCACAATTCGCACTTCACCACGGAAAGTTTTTCCCGCATGGTGGCCCGCAGCTTCACGTCCGTTGACGCATTGGACCACGGCTATGACGGGGAAGTGGTCTATGCCTTCCTGCGCCTCAAAGGGCGCCTCGAGCATTTGCAGCACGCCCGGTCCGCCAAGGGGTTCGCGGAAACGGCGCGCGCCTCGCGGCGTGTCCTCATGCTCGAACTTGCCGATCTCCATCTGTCGGGCAAGCGGGTCGCGTTCTGGGGAGGCACGGGCAAGTGCGCGGCGTTCCTCCAGGCGCACGGAGTGGATGCCGCGCGGTTCCCCCTGGTAGTGGATTCCGACCCCGGCAAAGCAGGCAGCCACGTGCCGGGAACGGGGCAGCGCATCGAGTTCCGGGACGTGCTGCGCCAGACGCTGGTGGACGTAATCATTGTTCCTTCGCAGTGGCGCGCGCGCGATATCGCCGAGGAAGCCGCGCACTGCCGCATCCGCTATGAGCAACTGCTCATCCCGCACCGCGGCAGGCTGGTGGATTTCTTCTCCGGAGATCACCCCTACAAGCTCGCACAGGGCCCGCCGGCCCATCAGGACAAGAAGGAACTCACGCATCCGCCGGCCGGCGAGGCTCCGTTGTGCGAGCGAATTCTTTAAATTTAAAAAGGGGCGGGCGGTCAACCGCGGCAGTCTACCCGCGCCGGAGAGTGACTTTGCCCGGCCAGGGAGTCCCACAGGCGCTGTTCCTGCCTGAGCAGGGCCAGTTCGGTGGAAAGCAGATGCTTGGCGAGAATCAACTGCCGCATGGCCTGCGCGCCGGCCTCATGCGAGCGCACGAGGGCGGCATGATGCTCCGCCGTGGGCTGGCGGAGAGCGTCCATGGTTTCCGCGGCCTGCTGAATCGCGGCAGCGCGCCTGGCAAGCGCGGCCTCGAGAACGGGAAAATCTCCAAGCCCGGCGGCGAGAAGTTCCCGGTCCGCCTGCTCGAGCTGCTCAAGGGACCGCATAGGGCCCGCCTCAAAAGAAGAATCTGCGTGCGGCATTCAGTTACCTGTTATTGATTCGTCTGTTTTCCGTAGAGAGTGTAGTTGAGGCTGTTGATCTGCGCGGTGACGATGCTTTGCTGCGATTGCAGCGCGGCAAGCAGCGCATCGGCGGCCTGAAGACGCGCGGCAAGGTTCTTTTGCATCTCGCCGGCGCGGTCGGTGAGCGTGGCGATCTGGCCGGAAAGACGCTGGCTGGCGGCGTCGTAATTATCGAGCTGGATTTTCGCCAGTCCCGTGGCCGAATCGCTGATATTGGCGAGACCGGAAACAAGCCCCCCAAAACCGGCGGTGGAAGAGCCTAGAAAGTGGAAGGCGTCACTGATCTGCGAATCGGAGAGGTTGTTGAACGTGGTTTGGTTCAAGGTGGCGACGCCGCCCGAGTCGAATTCAATGCCCAAATCGGCGAGGCTCTTGACGCCGCCGCTCGAGCCGCTATACGAGGCGAGACCGCGCAGCTTATCCTGCGCCTCGCGGACGAGAAAATCCCCGCTCAGCAGGCCGGCGTTCTTGCCCACCTGCGCGTTCACCTGGTCGGAAACCGCGTTATAGGCATTGACGAAATCCGACAGAGCCGAAGCCATCTGCGAGCGGCTGGAGGCCACGGTGACACTGACGGTCTCCGCCCCCGAAGTAGTGTCCAGAATGTGGAACGTCATGCCCGGAACCACGTCGTTGATGAGCGTTGTATTCTTGCGCACATCGACGCCGTTCAGCTTGAATACCGTGTCAGCCCCCTGGTTGTTGGCCGAAAGCAGATTGGCGGCGGCGCCGTTGGGGTCGTCAATCAGTTGCAGGGTGGTGGCCCCCGCATTGTTGGCGGTCACCGAAAGGTAATAGGGCGTGGCCCCGGTGCCGGTGGTGAGAACCGTGGCGGTGACGCCGGCGCCGAGATTGTTGATAGCGTCGCGCAAGCCCGTAAGATTATTCTTGCCCGTGAGGTCAATGGTGTATTCGCGCGAGCCGGCAACCAGCTTGACCGTGCCGCTCGAAGAGACCGCCGAGGCGGTATCGGCAAAGCCCGCCGAGGTTTCCGCGGCCGCTTTGGCAACCGAGGTGATGTCGCTGATGGTATAAACAGCCGGACCGGGTGAACCGACGTTAGTGGCCGTGACCTTGGCGCTATTGGAACTGGAGGCGACGAGCGCTTTCTGCTGGCCAATGTTCCCAAGGTTGGAAACACTCGAAGCCAGAGCGGCGACGGCAGTGTTGAGGTTCGTGACGAGGAGCTTCTGCTGGACGATATCTTTCTGCTGGTTCTGGAGAGCCTGGATGGGGAGGCTGGCAATGGTGGTGGCGCGGGAGAGGATGGTCTGGAGGTCGTTGGAAAAAGTGCTGACACCGGTGAAAGTGAGGGGGGTGAGACTCATCGCTTGAATACTCCTCGGAAAAGCATATCGGCAGGAGACGGCACACTGTGAGACGCGAGGGATTATTTTGAATCCCGCGGCGCTATGGCTTGTTAGGATGAATTGGGTATGGGAACGCACCTCACCGATGCCGATTACTGGTCCGGGCAGTGGCGGGGGTTCGACGTGGTTGCTTCCTTCGGCGTAGTGGAGCATTTCACCGATACGGGCGATGCCGGAGATCCCCTCATTCCGTCTTCACGATTTCGAACCGCTGTTTCAGACGCAGGAACGGCTGTTCGACCAGAAAATACGAGGCGCTCGCACACAGAATCACGCTGGTGGCGGCGGCCACTAGCTGCACCATCATGGGTGCCGGGGCAAACAGACGTTTGGCGGGTCCCATTGCGGCTTGCTGATACAAATAAATGGAGTAAGAGATGCGGCCCAGATATCGCATCCATCCCCAGTTGACGAACCCCCAGACCACATGATCCCGGAATGCGATCCACTGGACGATGAGCGCGGCGACGCAGATAGGATCGGCGATGAAGCCAGCCGTGTCCCGGTATACCGACGGCCAAAGAAGGTCGAGACGGGCGGATCCCGCCAAGCATAACAATGGCGCCAGCGGTAGCCACGGCGAGGCGCAGAGCATCCTCGACACGTGGCGCAGTTGGCCGCCATGCAGTCCCGCAGCCAGCCAGCATCCGATCATAAGATGATCGAGCCGCGTATCCAGGGCGTAGTAGATATAGCCCTGGGAAACCTGGCAGGCCACGAGCGTCAGCCGGTACGCCCATATCGCCAGCACAATAACCGACGTTGCGTGGAATAGCATCTTGCGCCCGCGCAGAAAAAGGAAAACCCCCGGCCACAGCAGATAGAATTGCTCCTCAATCCCCAGTGACCAGGCGTGGCTGAGCACGGTTCCCGGATCCCCCTGTAACGCCTGGTAGTAATTGCTCACATAAAACAGCGCGCTGATCGCCTGCGGCCACTCGGGTGTACGCCCTAGTATCAGCGTGGCGCCGGTTACCACCAGCCAATAGCAATAGAACGCCGGGAAGATGCGCAAGCTGCGTCTCAGATAAAACGCTTTCAGCGAAACTGAGCCGCTATTATCGTGTTCTTTCAGCAGCAGCCACGTGATCAGGAAACCGCTCAGAACAAAAAACGCCAGCACACCGAGCCCGCCCGGGCTCGGCAAGCCGAAGTGATAAAAGACAACCAGGAATGCGGCCAACGCCCGGATGCCATCGAGGGAAGCGAGGTGACGTTGCGCCAAACCCGATGCCACGGCCGGGGGAAGCACCGCCGGCGGCCGTACAGCAACCATGTTCATTAACTAAGCCACAGGCATCGCATGATAGCATCAGTATGACATATCGTGTTTCGGGCAACCGCGCAGCGCCACCCCCAACCACCTCAGTTAATGGCGGCCACGTGCACGTTGGACCGGGTTACTGTACTTCCGTTCCGCCGCTCGATTACGTAGTACGCAACGCGCCCCGGTATCAGCTTCAACGTCAGGGAACACGAGCTATCGCACAACGCCCATTGCTGCGTTTCGCTCTCCCATTGAAATGGCTCTGCGCCGCCGGCGCCGACACACCCGCGCTCTCGCCGCGGCGTCGGATACAGGCTGGAAGGACTCCCGTCCACCGGCCCGTTCTCCGCATACCCCCAACAAACGCGCACCTGATCGCCTAATTGCCCTGACAACGTGACCTGGTAAGGAACGTAATTGTTCCGCTGGATCGTATCATCGGGCGGCGATGGCGGCACCTGCACCCCGCAGATTTCCGAACGGACTCCGTTCAGCCACCAGCAGGGAACAAACATCCACGACCCATCGGGACTCATTTTGGGAGCCGAGAATTGGTATTCGCCCCCAATCCCCACAAAAGCGTTGCTCAGCATCCGATAACCGGCTCCAGTGGTATCCGGACCTTCCGCAATTCGTACCTGCTGGATTTTGCCAACCGCCGGCGAGGCGTTAAAGAAACAGGGCGCATTCTCCTCGTACTGATTCGTCAAACATTGTGTCGATCCCGAGGCGCGGGGAACACTTACATAACGGTCCCCCGCCGCGGAGTCCGTGCGGCATTCCCCGGCCCGCAACGCATAGCAGGCGGCATAGGAAGTTCCGTCAGTGATGGTATGGCTGCCTGTGTCCGGACTGCTGATGTCCCGCAGCAGGTAGCGGCCGGCGAACAATACAAAGGGCAGAATCTTCGGATTGGCCGCGCCCAGGGAGTACGGATCGGTGATTTTGTAGACGTTGCTTGTGCCCGGTACCCCCGTCATCGTGTACGGCCCCATGCCGGTGCGAAACTCGGCGCCTGACCCAAGGCTCGGATTGAGATGCCGGTAATTAACCACCCACTTCCTTTCGATCCCCGGAGCCAATGTATGCTCATAATCCATGTAGGTCTGGAGGGTGCCCTCGCCGACGTGCGCCGTCGATCCTGCCCATGCCGGATACTTCACAGTCCGGTTGACCAGAGGTTGCATGAAGGTATCCACCCTTGGCAGATCGAAAAGAGACGCATACCATGTCTGAGTTTGCAGATCATACGAAACCAAAGTACGATTGGCCGGCGCCGATCCGGCGCCCTGCGCCCCATGGATCAGTACAATGGCCGGATTGTCCGGAATCCACGTTGTACTGACATCCTCTGCGTCCATGGTCCAGTTCGCCGCGCCCAGGGCAAAGGAAGCCGCGGCCGCCAGGGAAAAGCCGTCAGGATGGCTCGAATTCCTCGTGCCGTACGGCATATAAATGCCATTCGGGAACACCCCATGCCCGCGAATGAGCCATAAACGGATCTCCGAATTCGAAATCACTTCCTTCTTGGCAACGATGAACATTTCGTCATAGTCGTTGTATGTCTGGTTTCGGCGCAGCCAGTCTCCTTCCGCGAGATTCTGAAGTTTGGACCATGCCGGATTAATCACCGTCGAGCCATCCGTACTTGTGCAGGGGAATTGCTGCGCTTCATTCTTGCCGCCCGGATAGATCGCCGCCGAACCGGGCGTGTGACTGCATGGCTCCGACGATACTTCCACCTGGATGCAATGCTGCCCCGTGGCTCCGAGAGCGGCCCACCGCGGATCGACATCCGACGGGCACGTGTAGGCTTCCTGTGAGGCGATTGCGGTTCCTGACCCGCTTCCCGGTGTGGTCCAAATCGGTGTTTCGCCCGTCCCCGCGCGGTTAACCGCCGTCACCGCCATCTCGAAAGGACCATACAATACGAATGCGGGGTTGGCCGATCCCGCATAGGGCATGTCGAGCGTCAGGCTATGATAGGCGCCGGACGCGCCGGATGTGCCGATCGGCCCGTGCACATATCCCCACCGGCCCGGATACCGCGAGAAACTGTCGAACACCTGAACCAGCGCGCCCGTGGCGCCATTAAAGGAACCGCATACATTCAGTGCGCGATCACCTCCGCCCGTGGCTGCCAGGCAGGATCGCACATAGCCGCCGGCATACACCGATTGAATCTTGACAAATCCCGAGATATCAACGCTCGGATTGTATGTCGCGTACGCCCGCACGATTTGCGACCGGATATCCATCGGCGGATTGGCCGTAGGGTCGGTGAGGTTCGTGTATGTAAAGCAGGCATCCTTGAAGAAATGAAAAGCGTCCACATAATCCAGATACCCTGGCCACGATTTGTACGGCGGGTTGCACGCCGGATAGCGGTTGGGATCGTAGGTGGCATGAACAATCAATCCGCTCTTGCCGCTGTCATACGAAGCGATGCTATAGAACGAATTGCCGTCTTGTGGGTCCCATCCGGCAAACGGCAACTCCACGCCATGGGGAAAACTGGCCCCGTTGGAATTCCATGCCACCGGGTACGGAAGATGCTGCTCTCCTAGCGGCCTCATCTCTCCCAGAGGGTTACCGTTCTGATCTTTGGAGATGAACAGATAGTACGTGGTCGAAAACGTTCCCCCGAACGCGCATAATTGCCCTTGCAGACTATACCCGTTATAAGACTGTCCCTGGGCGTCATTTGTGACCGTCAGATACTGATGGCTGCAATGCTGAGGAGTCGCATCCTCCAGCACCGAACTGATGAGTGATTGGTCGTTCTCCCATCCGAAACTAAGCAGCACCGATCCGGATGTTCCCTGGCGTGTCACTTTAAACCCGAAAGCGCGCCCCTCGTATGCGGCGGATGCCGGGCAATCGGAATCGCAGGACTCTTCGATCCTCAGTTGCACCGCGCTGTCGACTCCCGCAACGGTGCAATAGTTATTAGCGCAAGGAGTGCCGCTCCAGCCCGCGGAACCTGCGATAAAAATTCTGGAGCCCGCCGGCCATGTCACGTTGAAAGCATTGGCGAACGTATTGGAAGCGTTGGGATTGGTCAGCGTTACCGTCGAATTGTTTACCGCCACGGTGCCGGAGGGCGGCGCCACATCTCCATGTAGCGGAGTGTAGCCCCAGTTGGCGAACGCCGGTACTGGTGTAGCGGAAGGTATCTTAAGCGTCCCGGTCCCCGACGCGGTGGCTTTCAACACCCCTGTGAACGTCTGCGAGAGACACGGCAAATCCGCTCCCTGCGCCAGGCACACCGAGATCTTATCGCTATTATCGCCTGCGTTAATTGCCGTCGCCGATCCATACACATACAGAATCAGATCGTCGACATTGGCCACCGGTTTCCAGTTCTGAAAACTGCCGCCGCCGCGCGGAGAAAACACCGGCAATGGCAGAAAGATGTTCATGGCACCGCTGCATTTGGCAAAAGATGCCCCGGCGGTCACCAGATTCCCCGCGTCGCTGCACGACTGGCTGGAATCCACTGCCGCCGCCAGATTCGGCGTGGAATTCTGCTCCGTGGAATACTTCGAGGCGAAAGCATCCCCAGGCCCCGACATACGTTTAACCCGCAGCCCGGTCAGCGGGTCGATGACAACCTTGTCCCGTCCTTGTGGCGTCCAGTCCATTTGAGGGTACGCGCGGTTGTCCCACGCTTTGGCATCAAAGGGCGGTTGTTCCGGGTACAGATTGCCCCAGGGAATATTGGCCGTGGACAACGAACCGTCCACGTGCTGCCCATCATTGGTATCCGTGATCCGGTAATAATAAGTC
This sequence comes from Bryobacterales bacterium, assembly GCA_020847895.1. Taxonomy (GTDB): domain Bacteria; phylum Acidobacteriota; class Terriglobia; order Bryobacterales; family Bryobacteraceae; genus CADEFT01. The sequence goes on along the minus strand of JADLBG010000511.1, from coordinate 12,921 downwards.
GTCAGTACGGCCAGAGCGCGCGAATACATCCGGTCATCGCTCGCCGCCGCTTGCGACGTGCGGGCTCCGGCTACGAATGTCACATGGGACCCCTGCACGGCGGATCCAGGCCGCGCGCAGTTGGCCGATCCCGGAAACAGCGTCTCGTTGGTGTCATTCACCGCTTGGGTCCGTTGTGGATCCGTAAATAGCTGTACCGTGCAATGCGCCGGATCCGGAATCGAGAAGGAGATTACCGCCTGCGTCGATGTCTGGCCTTTGATCTCGACATTGCTGGCGGCGGCGAATCCAGCGGTCTCGGCCAATACAACCATCAGCGCCGCCAGGACTATGTCCCCGAAATGGATGCCCATGGTTACCAAACCCCCAGGGCAGCGCGACGCCAGGTATTTTCGCTAACACATGTGTAGTAGAACGTTGTGTCCGTGGCCCAGGAACCCGCCACGCAGTTGTCTCCCGCGGTCGCGGGCGGGCTCACCCGCATCCCGACCAGCGTTGTATCGAGACTGAGCGTGGTCGTCCCTGCCGACTCCGCCCCGGCCAGTCCTACTCCCGCCGCCACGACCTTGCCACTCTGGAAAGCCCGTTGATCGCTTCCCGCAACCCATGCCGCATTCGACGCCGTCCAGTTCGCCAATGGAACCGAACCCGGTGGAAACGCGGTTACCCCGGCCTGGGCCACGCAATTCACGCATTGCAGGGTCAGATTGTGACCCACGGTTAGCGTTCCATCACTGGCAATGTAGATGTACGCCGTACCAGAACCAGCCGTCAGCGTCACCGTCGCGCTGTTGGAATACGAATACGAGGTGTTCCCAAAGCGGACCCGGCACGTCGTTGTCAACGCGCAGGCCGCTCCGATTGTAAGCACTGTCCCCGATTGCGTAACCGTGAAATCGTTAAGCTGTGATGCCGAACGTAAGCTGCTGGTTTCCACGCTCCATACGCCTTGGCTTGTGCAGCCATGCAGATTTGCTCCAACTGGTGCATCCGTCTTGAAATACATCTCCCCGACCGCGCAGTTCGACGGCAGCGCCGTTCCGGACTTCAGCGGCCGCGTGGACGCTGCACCCGCAAAATCGATGCTCTTGGCCTGCGTCCGTAGATCAACTAGCGTCTGACCCGTGGCGTGCACTCCTAGGCAGAGTACAAGTCCGATGGTTTTCGTCCACCTTGACATTTCAATACCTCGTGATTTCAGTGTGTCTTTCCTGTTGGCAGCCAAACCCTTGAGCCTTCCTTCGGCGGCGCGCGCCGTAGTAGACCAACAGCGCAAGTACCTACAGGTCACATTGTGTAATTCTTTCATGACCCCATACATGACCCCATAATTGCACACTCGCTCAAGCGACTTGAGTAAATGAGCCAGCTAAGTGTCTGATAATACAGATAACTGCTGGCCGCAATTTGCCTGTGAACGCCTGCGCTGGCTCGCGCTCGCGGCGGGCGGCGTTTCCCGCCCGGCCCTGATCGCGTCACCCGTTTCATCGTGTTACACTGATCACTGCCACGCTTCCCGGACAATGGTCCCTTATATGGGCCGCTTTCTAAATTTCCAGAAATCATACCCTGCCGCGCCCGGCTTATCAGCTCCGCCTCTTTTTGGGAGAGGTTACCTCGCGTTATGGATTACATCCCATTGCCACCGTGATCCTCCCCCTTCTTTACCGCTCCGGATGCTTTCCGGAACCGTCCTGCGCGCGCTTCTCGCCCCGGCGCCTTCCCCGCCGCCCGGACTGGCCCGCAGCAAGGCTGGTCTCTGAATGACGGCTGCGCTCTCCCTCTTCCCGCGGCAAATCGTTCTCGTCATTGGATGCTGCGCCGTTCTCACCGCTTTGCTGGCCGTGAGAACCAGAACTCTCGACCCCTCCGACAAGACTGCGTGGGCCAACCCGTATGACCACCACAAGTACATCTACATGGCTGAACACCCGCTTGGCTCGTTTCACATCAATCCGCCCTGTTGGCGGATTGCCGTGCCGTTCCTCGTCGGGCTCCTACCTTTGCCAACCGTAACGGCTTATAAAGTACAGGCCCTTGTCTTTGTGACCGCAACCGGGGTTCTGCTCTTCCTGTTTTTGCACCGGGCGGCGGGGTACTGTCCAACGGAAGCCTTCCTCGGCCTGATCCTCTACTATGCCTACGGCCCGGCCACCAAGCTGCTCATTCAAGGCCCCTACTCACCGGATCCCGCCAGCTTCACCATCCTGGTGTGCGCACTGTGGTGCCTTTACCTCCGCAAGGACATGCTTCTGGCCGTCATCCTCGCCGCCGGCGTCGCGGTCAAAGAGACAACGGTCCTTGTGATCCCGCTGATCTATACCATCCGCGCCAACCGCCTGGCCGATCTCAAGCTACTGCTGCGCACCGCCTGCGTCGCGGCGCCCGCCCTCGCAGTGTTATTTACCATCCGGTCCCTCATCCCCGCCTTTAACGGTGTGGATGACTACGTAAGCCAGTTGGGGCCTGCCCTAACTCAGGTTCACCTGGGCATCACCAAATTTGATCATGATTCATACTTTCTCGATGCCATCCAACGGGTCCTGCGGTTCCGTTTTCAGCAGACTCCCATCAACATTGTTCGCGACTTGACTTTCGGAAGTATCGGACTCCTATTCGTTCTGCCGTTCTTTGCCCTGGTGCCCAAACGCACCACACATTCCCTCCCAGATCACCATACGCCGTCCGCCTGCTGCTCCAACCGGGAACTCCTTCTTCGATTTCTGCCATTTCTTGCCGGTTGTCTCCTCGGCTGGCTGGTTGCCCTGAACTCGGACCGCCGTTTCGCTTATGCCTTCCCGTTCTTGATCGTCTTGAGTCTGAATGGCATCAGAACCCTGGCGCTGGCATTAGGTATCAACTCCCGGTGGTTCATACCAGTCTTCCTGTTGCAGTACATATTCAACCTCCTACAACCGCACACAACCACGGTTCCATTCGACCTAGCGGCAGCAGCGTTTCTCGTCTGCTTGGGACTTCTCCTCAGCTTTCGTGACACGTTTGCACATTTGGAACGCGCGTGGCGGAATCGTTTGTTAGTTTCTTGAACCGCCCTACCCGGGGTCACTGCCGTGGCCGATCCACATCGATCGGACGCAGATATTCCGAGTCCAGTTCACCCCGCTCTATTCGCCAGCCACTTCCAGGAACACTGACCCGAATGCGCCTCGCCCATGGCCGCCACTGTAATCACCGGGCTCATCCTGCTGCGACATGAGCCATATCGCTTCCACGTAGCCGCCGTCAAAACCCAGTTGCGCCGCGCCTCCAGGTTCCCGAGTACAGTTTTGGGCTGCAAACCGCAATCCGTCCTCGGGCATCGAAGCAACCGTAATGGTAGTCTGTAAATTCATGTTCTGATGGACCACCACAGCTCTATTTTCGTTGCCGGGCACAGAGGGCTGGTGGGCTCCGCCATCTGCCGCAAATTGCGGCAGGAAGGCTATACCAGGCTGATCACGCGCACCCGCGCGGAAGCCGATCTCCGCAACAGGGCGGAAGTGGATAGTCTGTTCGCTTCCACCCGGCCCGAGTTTGTCTTTCTGGCCGCGGCCAAGGTGGGAGGCATTCTCGCCAACACCACCTACCCGGCCGAATTCCTCTACGACAACCTCCAGATCCAGACCAATGTAATCGATGCGGCATCCCGCCATGCAACCACGAAGCTGCTCTTCCTCGGTTCCTCCTGCATCTACCCGAAGCTCGCCCCACAGCCGATCAAGGAAGACTACCTCCTGACAGGCCCGCTCGAACCCACCAATCAGTGGTACGCCATTGCAAAAATTGCCGGGATCAAAATGGCTCAGGCCTACCGCCAGCAGTATGGGTTTCGCGTCATCAGCCTCATGCCCACCAACCTCTACGGACCTGGTGACAACTTCGATCTCGCCAACTCGCATGTGCTGCCGGCGCTGATGCGAAAGTTCGATGAAGCGGCCGCCGCCCGAACCCCGGAGGTGGTAATTTGGGGAACCGGCTCGCCGCGGCGGGAGTTTCTACACGTGGACGATTTGGCCGATGCCGCCCTGTTCCTCATGCGGAACTACGATTCCGCCGAGATCGTGAATGTAGGCACGGGAGAAGATCTGACGATTGTCGAACTGGCGCACACCATCAAACGCGTCGTGGGCTACGAAGGGCGCTTGCGCTTCGACACGAGCAAACCCGACGGCACGCCGCGCAAATTGCTCGATGTGTCGCGCCTGGCGGAACTCGGCTGGAAGGCGCGCATCCGGCTCGAGGACGGGCTGCGCGAAACTTACGAATGGTATCGAAAACACAGACCAGCCCTCGCGTAAGGGCGGTAAACGCCTGGACAAAGAACGCTTACTTCTGGATCCTCGGCGCGTTCTTGATCAGCCGGATCGCATATTATTGGGCCGGCGTCCGCTTTGACCGGTCGATTGTCGAGGGAAATTTTCAGTATATCGATGTACCCCTGCTCAAATCCAAGCTCCTCGAGAGTCTTTTCTACTGCCATACGCAGCCCCCGCTGCTGAATCTGCTCGCCGGGGCCGCCGTCAAACTCTTTGGGGATCACTACGCCGCCGCTCTTCATGTTGTCTACCTGGCGGTGGGGCTTTCAAGCGGCATCCTGCTCTACCGGTTGATGCGCCATCTGCGCGTGGGAGAGAAACTGGCCGCCCTGTTGACCATCCTGTTTCTGGTGAGTCCGGGCTGCATCCTGTTTGAAAACTATCCGATGTATGAGTATTTGGCGATGTGGCTGGTGCTGCTCTCATGCATGGCTCTGTACGCCCTGTTGAAGGAGCCCACGCTCGGAAAATCGTTCACCTTCTTTGCCATCTTCGCCGCGCTGGCTTGGCTGCGCGCGCTGTACCATCCGGTGCTCTTCGTGTTCTTCGCCGGCGTACTGTGGTTCCTGCTCCCCAGGCGCCGGAGGTTGGTGGTGGCCGGGTGCGCGGCGCCGCTTCTTCTGGTGCTGGCATTGTTCGTAAAGAACTACCTGGTGTTTGGAATGTTCGCCGGCAGTTCCTGGCTCGGCTTTGCACTGGACTCTTGTACCATCCACCAGTTGACTCCGGACGAAAAGGAATCGTTGATTGCCGGCGGCAAGTTATTGCCCATGGCTCGCGTCGAGGGTCCCTCGATCGTACAAGCTTACCGGCCATTCTTCCCCGATCTGAAACCCACCGGCATCAGCGCGCTTGACCAGGAGTTCAAATCTTCGGGCTTCATCAACGCCAATCACCTGGTTTATCTGAAGGCGGAATCAGTCTACCGCGTCATGGCCGGACAGGTCCTGCGCAATTATCCGATAGCCTATGTACGGTCGGTGATGATCGCCTGGTTCTGCTACTTTCTCCCGCCAAGCGACTTCTTCCAGTTCGAACACAACCGCGCCGCCATCCGGCCTTTGGAGCGGGCAGTGAATGTATTGGTGTACGGACAGTTCCGCGAAACGACACGCAAAGGGTTGCGTGAGCTGAAGGCTTCCGGACACACCGCCTCGCTGCCGCTGTATACGGGCACATTTCTTATAATCGGCTTCCCGGCGCTGTTTTTCTGGGGATGCTGGTGGGTGTGGCGGGCGTGGCGAAAGAGCGGGCTGGGAAGCAATGAGCGCGTTCTGGTATCGTTCATTCTCTTCCATATTCTGTGGCTGATTCTAACCACCAATTTTCTTTCCTCTTTCGAGAACAATCGCTACCGCTATCCCACTGAGCCGCTGTATGTGGCCTTGGCGGCCATGGCGATCCAGCGGGCGGTACAGGGCAGAACCGCAACAACACAGGAACCGGGTGGGCTGCTGAACGGCTTCGGTGATTCAATCAACCTGGATTCCGAGCACACGCATCATAACCCGCCGCGCCCCTCATGAAGATCCTCTGGGTGAAGTCCGATTTTCTCCACCCCACCACCCGTGGAGGTCAAATCCGCACTCTCGAAACCCTCAAGCGCCTCCACCAGCGCCACCAGATCCACTACGTCGCCTTGCAACAACCCGGTGACCAGGAAGGTCTTGCGCGCAGCTCCGAATACTCTACCCGCGCCTATCCCATCCCTCATCGCGTCCCCGAAAAAACCTCCCTCGCCTTCCTCCCCCAACTCGTCGAAGGCCTCTATTCCTCCTACCCCGTCGCCGTTAACCGCTACCGTTCCCCTGCCATGAAACGCCGGATCGAAGCGCTCCTCCTCGCCGAGCAATTCGATTCCATCGTCTGCGACTTCCTCTTCCCCGCCCCCAACATCCCTGATCTGTCCGCCTGTATTCTGTTCCAGCACAATCTCGAAGCTCTCATCTGGCAGCGCCACGCCGAAAACGCCTCCAGCCGCCTCCGCAAAGCCTATTTCCAACTCCAGGCCAAACGTATGTCCGCCTATGAAGGCGCCGTCTGCCGCCAGGTCAAACGCATCATCGCCGTCTCCGATTCCGACGCCGCCCTCATGCGCGCCCGCTACGGCGCCGCCAGAGTCTCTTCCATCCCTACCGGCGTCGACCTCGACTACTTCCGCAAGCCTCATCGTCCCACCCCCGCCGCCGACTTCACCTTTATCGGCTCCATGGATTGGATGCCCAACATCGACGGCATGCTCTGGTTCACTTCCGAGATTCTCCCTTTCCTGCGCAAACGCCGCCCCGATTGTTCCCTCGCCATCGTCGGACGCAAACCCGCTCCCGAAATCCTCGCCCTCGCCCGCCGCGATCCCCGCATCCTCGTCACCGGCACCGTCCCCGATGTCCGCCCTTATCTCTGGGGCTCGGCCGCCTCCATTGTCCCTCTCCGCATCGGCGGCGGCACCCGCCTCAAAATCTATGAGGCCATGGCCGCCGGAATCCCGGTCGTCTCCACCACCATCGGCGCGGAAGGCCTCGATTGCGAGCACGGAGCCAACATTCTCATCGCCGACCAGCCCGCTGATTTCGCCGCCCGCTGTCTGGAACTCCTCGAAGACCCCGGCCTCCACCGCCGGCTTGCCGCTGCCGCTCTCCACCTGGTCACCACCCGCTATTCCTGGGACGCCGTCTCCCGCACGTTCGAACAACTCCTCGCCCCATGAAATACCTCCCTGCTCTCCTGATCCTCGCCGGCTTTGTCTTCTTTTCCCAAAACGGCATCCCCCGTGGACCCTACCTCTACGACGAAGCCGATTACCTGTTCGCGGCGTCCCAGGGCGTGGGCGCGAATCTCCTCGACCACCCTTCCCAATCTTTCGCTTCCTTCCTCTACGATGGGCTGGTCCGCGGCCGCAATCCCGCCATGCGGCTCGCGCTTTCCGAGCAGGTCCGCACTTCCAATGACATCGTTTTCTACCGCCACTGGCATGGCCCCCTGTATTTCTATTGGCTCATGGCAACCTCCGCCTCGAAACACGACGAGCACGCCATGCGTATGTTCTCCCGCGTCTTCCCCCTGCTCACCTTCCTCGTCATTTATGCCGGAAGCCTCCGGCTCTTCCCCGGCCCGCGCGGCCTCCTCTCCGCCATCCTCGCTTCCACCCTCTTCCTGTGGAGCTACGCCACCCTTCGCACCACCGAAATTGCTCCCCATCTCCTGTTCGTCCTTTGCTACACCGCCGCCCTGCTGCTGCTCGTCCGCCTGCTCGAAACCGGGAAACGCAAATACTGGTATGCCGCCGTCTGCGCCTGTGCCTGCGCCTTCCTCACCCTCGAGGTTACCGTCATCCTCGTTTTCACTCTGCTCGTCTGCGCCTGGATGGAGCGCCGCCGCCTCATCCTCGACCGCGTCTTGGTCCGCAACACCCTCGCCGCTTTCCTCGGTCCCGTGCTGCTCCTCTGGCCGGCCGCCCTCTTCAAGCTCTCCTTCGTCAAAGCCTACCTCTTCATGACTTACCTGGCCCTGTTCCGCAAATCTCCCTGGGGCAATGTCGGCTTCCTCGACACCTGGCGTAATCGTTTTGTAAGTTCCCCCCTGGAATGGATCCTCATCCTCGCCGCCGTGGTTCTGTATGTCTTTCACCGCCCTCTGCCCGGCCGCCGCGCTCTTTCTCCCGTTCTCCTCTACGCTATGCTGATGCTCGTGCTGCTGCTGCGCGTCAACACCGGTACTCCGCGCTATATGACGCCGTTTTTGCCCGCGTTCCATATCTTTACCGGCTTCCTGCTAGCCGGCTTTCTGTCCGCTGCCCTGCCCCCCTCCCGCGCCTTCCTCGCCGCGGCCGCTCTCTGCCTTCTGCTCGCCTGGAATACCCAACGCCAGATTCAGGCCCACCCCCTGCCCAGGGATCTCCGCACACCCGAAGTCCTCCAACTCCTGGGCGCGCAGCGTCCGGACGCCAAACCGCTGCTCATCCCGCAGGAGGATATCCCCACCCTTCACTACTACCTTCCCCACCTACCGGTGAAACCGTATTTGCCCGATCAGTTCCCCTCTCCGGAACTGCTTGCCGGCGGCGATTATTCGGCTCTACTCTATCCCGGCTATCCGGTGCGTTTTCGCAAACTCCCATGATTTCCGCGCCGCGAACCATGTTGACCTCCCTCCAATACCGCATCCTCAAAGCCATCTCCCCCGGTGAACCCGCCGTCATGAGCGGCAATGCCTATGCCGGGAAATCGAAACTCGCCATTCTGCTCGGGGAACAGGCGCTCCACCTCGTTCCCGGTAATACCGTCATTGATTTCGGCTGCGGCGAAGGCAATGAAGCCGTCGATCTCGCCCGCCGCGGAGCGCGCAAAGTCATCGGCATCGATATCCGCGAGAATGTCATCCACAGGGCCAGGGAAACCGCTGCCCGCGCCGGAGTCGATCACATCTGCACCTTCGGCTCCTCCACCTCCGAGAAAGCCGGCGTCATCATCTCTCTCGACTCTTTTGAACACTTTGCCGATCCCGCCGCCATTCTTCAAACCATGTATCAACTGCTCGCCCCCGGCGGATCCGTCCTCGCCAGCTTCGGCCCCACCTGGTATCACCCCCTCGGCGGCCACCTGTTCTCCGTCTTCCCCTGGGCTCATCTCCTCTTCAGCGAGCAGGCCCTGCTCCGCTGGAGAGCGGACTTTAAAACCGACGGCGCCGCCCGCTTCAGCGAAGTCAGCGGCGGCCTGAACCAGATGACCATCCGCCGGTTCGAGCGCCTCGTCGAAGCCAGCCCTTTCCGCTTCGACTGGATGGAACCTGTCCCCATCCGCAAACTCGCCCCCCTCCACAACCGCCTCTCGCGCGAGTTCACCACCGCCATCCTCCGCTGCCGTCTCGTCGTCCGGTCCTAAATCCACCCCCGCCCCGCGTAGTACCCCACCTTCGCCGTTTCCAACACCAGATCCAGAAAGATCCCCCACCGCTCCTGCCACCGGCTCGCCCGCTTGGCCGCGTCCGGAAACGGCCGCACCCCCACATCCATCCCCGCCTTCCGGAACGCGCGCCCCGCCCGGAACGCATGATAGTCGCTCACCAATAGAACCTTCTTCCTCCCGTCCGCGCGCAACAGCCGGGCCGTGAATAACGCGTTCTCGCGAGTGCTCTTCGATGCCCCTTCTACCCGGATTTGCCCGGCCGGCACACCCTCCCCCACCAGAAACTCCCGCATCGATTGTGCAATCCCTCCGCCCCCACTCACCACAATCTCCTCCACGCCGCCTTCCCGCCACACCCGCACTGCGTACACCGCCCGCCAGTACGAGGACTCCCCGAGAATTCCGTCCGTCTGCACCTCCGACCCCAGCACAATCACCACCGGAGCTCGCGCGTCGTTCCAAGGCTGCCCCGCCCACAGGCTCAGCCAGCGCGCCACCGGCGTCACCGTCACCATTACATACGCCCCCCCGATCACACACAACACCCCGCGCAACAACCGGTACGCCCGCCGCCTCACTTCCATTTCATCTTCCGCATATCCGTCACCGTGTGATCCATCCCGAAAAACACGCCTGCGCCTCTTCGTACACAATTGCTTTCGGCTCGTACACCACTCGTCGTTGATTGTCCCAAGCGGGGGGATACGGATAGAGCCGCGTCCGGATCGCGTGCAGATGGCCATGCGCCCCCAAACGTCCGTGCTTCCGGTACACATCCTCGGACTTGCCGATCGCCACCTCATCGGCACCGCACCACCGTGTACTTTTTTAGATTCTAGCGCGGCCGCGCCGATACGGTGAGCCATTCAACAATATGATCTCTTCATGCCGTTTGCCTCTCGCGCTCAGGCCCAACCACAGCGATTCTTGAAAAATACGGCAAAATGCCGTACACTTCAAACATGGACAAGGTTCCCACCACCGCCCGTCTCGAAGCGCGTCTTCCCGTCGAGGTGCACGCCTTGCTTAAACGCGCCGCCGAACTGCAAGGGCGGACGCTGACGGATTTCGTGGTCACGGCAGCGCGCGATGCGGCCTGCCGCGTCATTGAGGAAGCCGATATCATCCGTCTTTCCGTCGAAGACCAGCGCCAGCTCGCCGAGGCGATTTTGAATCCTCCCGAGCCTGCTCCCGCGCTCCGCCGCGCCTTTGCGCGCCGCCATGAGCTCTTCGGTCCGGCATGAGTGCGCCCTTTCGCCTTCAGCCGCTCAGCGAAGAGCACGACCGCGGCTCCTTCGCGTGTGGCCAGGAGGCGTTAGACCGATACATTCGAACACAAGCGACGCAGGATATCCGCCGGCGCATCGCCGCCTGCTTTGTCGCCGTGGAATCGGCTACCGGGCAATTGGCCGCCTACTACACGATCGCCGCGGCGAGTATCCCGACGCCGGACCTCCCAGCAGAAATCACGAAGCGCCTGCCCCGGTATCCTACTTTGCCTGCTGTGCGCATCGGCCGCCTGGTGGTGGATCTGAGATTCCAGGGGCGTGGCTTGGGCGGCGCGCTATTAGCCGATGCGGTACGCCGTGTCCTGCTTGCGCCGCCGGCTGTCTTCGCGCTGTTGGTGGATGCCAAGGACGATCAGGCCGTGACATTCTACCAGCATCATGGTTTTCAGGCTTTCGCCAGCCAGCCTCGTACGCTGTTTCTTTCCTTGGCAACCGCTGAGAAGACGTTGCTCTAATGTTCGAGGCTGCCAGTTTCAGCCTGCCCATCATCCAACCCGGACACCCCAACGCCACCTCACTTCCATTTCATCTTCCGCATATCCGTCACCGCGTGATACATCCCGAAAAACACCGCCACATTAATCATGCTGAAGTAATACGGCAGCATCAGCGCCTTCGGCCGCAGCCGCAGCAACATCCCTGACGCCGCCACTCCGTAAAACAGCATCTGCCCCACAAACAACGCCTGGTACAACCTCGCGTCCAGCAGAAGCACATTCGCCGCCAGTGCTCCCACCATCGCAAACGGTACCGCCAGCCGGCACACCTTGTGCGACAGGAAAAAGAACAGCGGCAGCGGGCGGAATGGCCGGATCACGCCCCGGATCTCCCGCAACTGCTGCACGTTCCCCGCCATGATCCGCACCCGCCGCCCGAAGCCCGTCATCTCCTGCGCCTCTTCGTACACAATCGCCTTCGGCTCGTACACCGCCCGGTACCCCTTCCCCAACACAGAGACCGGAATAATGTAGTCGTCGTTGATCGTCCCCAGCGGCGGATACGGATAGAGCGGCCTCCGGATCGCGTGCAGATGGCCATGCGCCCCCAGCGTCGAGGACAACTCCGATTCCTGAACCTTGAGAAACGTCTCGTACTTCCAGTACACGTCCTCGGATTTGCCGATCGCCACATCATCGGCGCGCACCACCGTGTACTTTCCGCTCACCGCCCCCACTTCCGGGTCCGCAAAACTCTCCACCAGCAGCCGCACGGAATCAGGGTAGAGCATCGCCGCCGCATCGGAGAACACCACTATCTCCCCGCGCGCCTCGCGCACCGCATCGTTCAGCACGGCGATCTTGCCGCGGTTCACCGCATAGTCAAGCACGCGCACCCGCCGCCCGTCCGCCATCCGCCTGGCGATCTCCGTGGTCCCGTCACGAGGTCCGTCACAGGCAATCAGGATTTCCAATTGTTCCGCCGGATAGTCGAGCGCCAGCGAGTTCCCGATCTTCGCTTCGATGCTGCGCGCTTCGTTATAGGCCGGGATGATCAGCGAAACCAGCGGCGTGACCGGCTGTTTCCGCACGCCGCGGTGAATCACCAGCCGCAGCGCCGCCAGCGCCAGCGGATAGCCGGCGTAGGCGTACACGGGGACAGCCGCACACAACCAGAAACACAGTTCCGCAATCACGTTCGCCGCGCCTTAGACGACGCTCGCTTCGACACAAAACAGCTTCCCCACCGTATCGCAGCGCTCCACCCGGAACCCCGCTTCCGTGATCATCCGCTCCACCTGCGACTTGCGGAAGAAATACACCGGACAGCCCTGAATGTACTCGAGCCGCACCTTGCGCACCGGCATGCGCCATGTCCAGAACCTCGGCCATGCCGAAAGAAACTTCTTTCCCGTAATTGTCCGGATACGCCGCAGCCGCTCCGGCGGCGCCATGATGTAATCCCAGAACCCGATGGCGATCGTCACATCGAACGTCTCCTCCGTTTTCCAGTTCAGGATATCCGCCTCCACAAACCGGCAGCGGTCCGCCGCGCCGTTCTCTTCGATCAACTTCTCCGCCAGCTTCAACATTTCCGGAGCGACATCCACGCCCGTGACATGCGCCGCGTTCCGCCTGGCGAATTCCGCCACGAATCGGCCCGAACCGCAGCCGATGTCGCAGATCCGCATCCCGCGCACATCGCCCGCATGCTCCATCACCCAGTCGAAGCGCCCGAAGATGTCCTTGCGCAGCCATTGGTCCAGAAACCGCGCGAAGCTGCTCTTCTCGCCCGTGTAGATGGTATCGAAGTCCTGCGCAATGGTGTTCCAGTAGCGCGCCACCTGCGGCATGTTGTCTTTCTTCATGCTTCTCCCTCTCCGCACACCTGTTCGCCGATTTCCCTGTCGCGAAACGCTGCAAATTGTCCAAGCTGGAGTAAGGCGCGGATCTTCTTCTCCATCATACTCAGGTT
>JADLBG010000510.1 GCA_020847895.1 Bryobacterales bacterium | reverse complement strand
CTGCTGCTGAACCTTGCCTCCATCGGCAATCCCATGTGGATTTTCGACGGGCGGGCGGAGGCCCTGGAATCCGGATGCCGCGACGCCGATCTGCTGGTGATCGACGGCCTGCTTGCTGACGACATCCGGATGCGGACACTCGATGCAGCCGCCAAGGGCATGCGGAGTGAGAATATCGTGATTTACGACCGGAAGGTGAAGCGGCTCCATTTCCTCCGGCACGTCAGCGATTCGCCGGAACGGATTGCCTATCGGGATTAGGGACGTTACGCCATCTCGCCGCGCACGAGATCGTCAAAACTCTCCCGCTGCCGCACTACCCGCCAGCCATTGCCCGCCACCATCACCTCGGCGCCTCGCGGGCGCGCATTGTAGTTCGAAGACAGCACAAAACCATACGCTCCCGCGGTGCAGATAGCCACCAGGTCCCCCGGCAGGACGTTGGCAAGCTCCCGATCCCTGGCAAGAAAGTCCCCCGTTTCGCAGACCGGACCCACGACATCGGCAACCACCGTGCCCCGGCTTTCATCGCGTTTTACAGGCAGGATCTCGTGATGCGCCCGGTAGAGGGAGGGCCGGATGAGATCGTTCATGGCGGCGTCGAGAATCACAAATTCCTTTTCGCCGCTCCGTTTCCTATACAAAACACGGCTCAAGAGGATGCCAGCCTCGGCCACCAGGGAACGGCCGGGTTCCACCATGAGGGTCAGGTTGCGGCCCGATACTCTGTTCCGGATGCGGGTAATGTAATCGGATATGGACGGCGCCTGCTCGGAGGGCCGGTAAGGAACGCCGAGTCCGCCGCCCAGGTCAAGGTGCCGGATGGCAATGCCCTTGGCGCGGAGGCGGTCAATCAATTCCAGCATGCGATCGAGCGCCGCAAGCAGCGGTTCCGGATTCAGCAACTGCGAGCCGATGTGGCAACTGACACCCTCCAGTTCCAGATGTTGAAGCCAGCGAGCCCGGGAATAAATCTCCTCCACGTCGTTCATCGCTATTCCGAACTTGTGTTCCCGCAGCCCCGTTGAGATGTAAGGGTGTGTTTCGGCATCGACATCCGGATTCACCCTTAAAGCCACCTTCGCTTTCGCCCCCAACCGCGCCGCCAGAGCGTCAATGAGCGAAAGTTCCGCCTCGGATTCGCAATTGAAGCTGTGAATTCCCTTCTCGAGAGCAAACTCCACTTCCTCGGCCGTCTTTCCCACGCCTGAAAAGACCACGTCATCCGGATTGCCGCCGGCACGCAGCACCTTGTGCAATTCGCCCCCGGAAACAATATCGAAACCCGCCCCGGCGCGCGCCAGCAGCGCAAGAACCGCCAGATTGGAATTTGCCTTTACGGCATAGCAGACCTTGTGCGGCAGGTCGCCAAAAGCGCGGTCATAGGCGCGGTAGCGCCCCAGAATCGCATTGGAGGAGTAGACGTAGCAAGGCGTTCCCGCGCGCCGCGCTATGGAGTCCAGCGCGACGTCTTCCGCGTACAACAGGTTGTCTCGGTAGTTGAAGGGGGCTTCCATCCTCATTTTACTTTCATCACAATCACGCTTTGGTCATCGGATATGGGGGCTCCGGCGGCGAACTTGTCCAAGTCCTGAAATATGGCCCCTACAATCTCGGAGGGTGATTTGTCCCTCATCTTCCGCAACAGGCGGGCGAGGCGCTTATTGCCGTAGTCCTTCAATTCCCCATCCTTTGCCGCTCCCGATTGCTGATCCACGACGCCGTCGGAAAACAACAGGACGACATCGCCCGCCTCGGCGGCAAAGACCACTTCGTCATATTCCCGGTCCTCGAGCAATCCGACGGGGATACCCTCCACCTGGGGAACGATCATCTCGTCTCCGCGGCAGATCATCGGCTGCGTGTTGCCGGCGTTCGTCATCGTGAACGTGCGAGCCGGCGCGTTCCAAACCATCAGGAGCAAGGTAACGTACTTGGTCTCCACCTTCCGTTCCAGCAACACCTCATTCAGCGTCGCCATCAATTCGGCGGGGCGCTTCTCGCTTTGCGCCAGACTGCGGAGCAGACCGGTGACCAACGCTCCATACAACGCCGCGGCCGCGCTCTTCCCGCTCGAATCCCCAAAGCACAGCAGAAGGCTGCTGCGGTCGCGCTCGAAGAAATCATAAATGTCGCCGCTGATCTCGCGGGCAGGCCGGGCGCCGAGAGCAATATCGAGGCCGGTGACATCGGGCGCATGCCGGGGAAGAAGAACCTTCTGGAGTTTGCGCGCCGCCCGCAAGTCCTGTTCCAGCCGCTGCTCGCGGGAAGCCAGTTCTTCGTAGAGCCTTGCGTTCTCGACCGAACTCGCAATCTGAGGCGCTAAGAGCGAGAGCGCTCTCGCATGGTCGTCCGTAAAGGAGCCAAGACGCTCGCTTTCGAGGTCAATCACCCCGATCACGCGGTCCTGGAGGATGAAAGGCACGGCGACTTCGGACTTGATATCGGGATGCGAGGCGATGTATCGCGGATCCGTCAACGTGTCGCCGACGTTCACCGGCTTGCGCGCGGTGTAGGCGGCTCCGGTGATGCCCGAACCGAGCGGAATGTTGTCGATCTCCACGCGCTGGTCATAGCGAAGGCTGAAGTGGTGCCGCAGCACCTGCCGCTCCTCGTCCACCAGCAGCACGCTAAACGCGTCATAGCTTACAAGCTGGCGGACAATCTCGGCAATCTTCCGCAGCAGATCCTCGAGCGACAGAATCGAGGAAAACTCCTGCGATACGGAACTGAGCGTCTTCAGCAGCCGGTTCTGCCGGTCCACCCGCCGGTACAGTCGCGCGTTCTCGATGGAAAAGCCCACCCGCCCGGCGATCAGTTGCAGCAGCGCCTTGTCGTGGGGCGTGTAGGCGTTCAGCCGTGTCGATTGCGCGTCGATGACCCCCACCAGTTTCCCCCGAGCCACCATGGGAACGGCGAGTTCGCTTCTCACCGCATCGAGGGCGCTGATATAGCGCGGGTCGCTGAGCACATCACCGCTCATCACCGGGTGCCGCGTTTCGGCGGCGGTTCCCGTGAGCCCCTCGCCGAGCGGCACTACCATGTTCTTCACCACCTCCGGCCGGTGCCCGATGGCGTAGCGGATCCGCAACCCCTTGATCCGCTCGCTATAAAGAAGAATGGCGAACAGTTCGGCCGGAATGACATTCTTCACGATATTGGCGACGTTGTCGAGAAGTTCATCCAGATCGAGCGTTTCGGCCGTGGCCGTCGACACATCCAACAGAAAGTCGAGCAGATCGGCGCGCTCTTTGAACCGCACACGGGACTTGGTGGTGTCAGCCATGAGAATGCCTGCTCCGGATTCAGGCCGCGGTTTCCTGCACGATTTTGACGCTGGCGCTCGCCCCGATGCGGCTCGCCCCGGCGGCATGCATGACTCTCAGATCCCGCAGCGTGCGGATGCCTCCGCTGGCTTTCACGCCGATATCCGGCCCCACTGCCGCCCGCATCAGCGCGACATCGTGCGCGGTAGCCCCCGATTTCGAGAAGCCCGTGGACGTCTTGACGAAATCCGCGCCGGCCAGTTTGGCCAGGGAGCAGGCGATCACCTTCTGGTTATCGTCGAGCAGGGCCGTCTCGAGGATCACTTTCAAGATTGCCCCCCCGCGATGGCAGGCTTCGGCCACGGTCTGAATATCGAGCTTGACCGCGTCGAAATCGCCCGAGCGCAGTGCCCCTATGTTCAGAACCATGTCCACCTCATGAGCCCCCACCTTGATTGCGGCCTCGGCTTCCGCGGCCTTGATTGCCCCAGTGGCGGCGCCCAGCGGAAATCCCACCACCGTGCACACCGTCACCGGCGAACCGGCAAGCTCCGCCGCCGCCACCGGCGCCCAGTATGGATTGACGCAAACGCTGGCAAAGCTGTACTGGCGCGCTTCGCGGCAGAGCTTCACAATCTCCTCGCGCGTCGCCTCCGGCTTGAGTAACGTGTGGTCGATCAGAGCGGCAATCCGCGGATCGATGCGCGTGGTCTTGTTCGAAGCGGAGACACGGTCGGCGCCGGAGGAGATGATTTCCCGCGTCTTCTTCGCGCAGGTCTGGGCGCAGCGCTGCGTACAGCCCGGGCACACCATGTCCGGAATATTCAGACCTTCGGCGTTGGGAGAAAACCCCGGAGCGCGAGGAACGCGGGCGAGGATTTCGTCCCCGATCTGGGCTACTAAGCGCTCTAGCTCCTGGGAGTCCACGTGGCGAATCTCTTTTCGATTTCCGTAATCTTGTCCACGCGCGCCGCGTGCCGTCCTCCGGCGAAGGGCGTCTCCAGCCACGCCCGCAGCACCTCTTCCGCTTGTGTGTTGGTCAGCAGCCGTCCCCCGAGAGTGAGCACGTTGGCGTTGTTGTGTTCGCGGCTGTTGCGAGCCGAAGCCTTATCGTAACATAGGGCTGCGCGCACTCCCGGCACTTTGTTGGCGGCCATCGCCGAGCCGATTCCGGCCCCGTCGATGATGACGCCGCGCGCCGCTTCCCCCCTGGAGACGATCTCGGCCACCTGGAGGGCGATGTCCGGATAGTCGGCGGACTTCGGCTCATGCACGCCCACATCCCGCACCGTGAGCCGCATTTCCGCAAACAGCGGCTTCAACGCCTCCTTCAGCGAATACCCGCCATGATCGGCCCCCAACGCCACCGTGAGCTCCGGCGGCGCAACCCCGTTCAACTCGTCCGCGCGCACCTCGCGCAGAACCACGCCCCGGTCGCGGGCGAGGTCCGCCGCCGAGGGAGTTACAATGGTCCCGATTGCAATCTTCAACTCCCCGGAAAGGGGGATATCACTT
>JADLBG010000509.1 GCA_020847895.1 Bryobacterales bacterium | reverse complement strand
TCCAGAATTGCGGCGGCTTTGTTTGCACTGGCATTGATTGCCTTTGTGGCGGCGCGGGACCGGGGCGCGATCTCGGCCTCGGTGCGGGACACGACCACCTGGGGAGCGAATGATCCGGCGTGGTCGCCGGACGGCAAGCGGATTGCGTTCACGGTGGTCGGCTCGATCTGGGTGGTGGATGCGGCGGGCGGCGAGGCGGAGCAGTTGACGGTTTCGCGCGGCTATCACGCGCATCCGGCGTGGTCGCCGAAGGGGGATTGGATCGCGTTCATTAACGGCAATCCTCCTGCAGGAATGCTGCCGAACATCAGCGGGCGGCTGCATGTGGTGAATGCACAGAGCGGCGAGGAGCGGGAGGTGCGCACGCCATATGCGACCGCGGGTACACCGGCATGGTCTCCGGACGGCGGACAGATTGCGGCGGCGCTGGAAGTGCCGAACGCGGGGGCGCTGCTGCACGTGATGGATTTGGGAAGCGGCTCAGTGCGAGCGCTGCAGACGCGGACGCAGCGGGGCATCTCGGGGAACTGGGCGACCGCCGCGTGGTCGCCGCGCAACGGGGAGATCTTCTTCGCCGGGCAGCGATTCGCCGCGGTGCAGAACGGATCGCAGAAACTGGGGGCGCCGCAGGTCTGGTCGATGCCCGTCGCGGAGAAGCCCATTGTGGTGCAGTTGCCGCTGACCACCTACCGGCTGACAGATATCGCTGAGCTGCAATCGGTATCGGCGCTGCCGGATGGATCAGGCGTGGTGTATTCGGCGGTGATTGTGAATGGCGCGGGGAACCGCGAGTTGTACCGCGTGCCGCGCACGGGGGGAACGCCGGTAGCCTTGACGAACACGAACCGGGATGAATTTTCACCGGCCGTCTCGCCGGACGGGAAGACAATCGCGCACGTGTCGAATCAACTGGGGAACCTGGATATCTTCCTCATGCCGGCGGGAGGTGGAGAGAAGAAGCACCTGCGAATCTCCGGCTTGAAGTTTCGCGGCGCGGGAGCACGGTTGCGCGTGAAAACGTTCGATGAGATGGGGCGGCCGACGGCGGTGCGGCTGTACCTGACGGCGGCGGACGGGAAGTGCTACGCGCCGAAAGGGAGTCAGGTTTTCTACTATTCGCTCGATCCGGGCGGCGGGCGCGAAGGGTTTTTCGTGGCATCGGGGGACGAGGAGATTGCTCTCCCCGCCGGACGCGCGCGGCTGGTGGCGATGAAGGGGATCGAATACAACCTCGAAGAGGTGACGCTAGACGTGGCGGCGAACGAAACGGCGGAGGCTTCCATCCACATGAAACGCTGGACGAATTGGAATCAGCAGGGCTGGTACACGGGGGAGAACCATTTTCACGCGAATTACAACGGGAGTTACTACCAGCGGCCTCCCGATTCACTCGACTGGCTGCAGGCCGAGGACTTGAATGCGGCGAACATGATTGTGGCGAATTCCGAAGGCGGGTTCGTGCATGACAAGGAATTCTTCAAAGGGGCGGTAGATCCCGAATCGAAGCCGCGGTTTTTGCTGTATTGGGGACAGGAATACCGCAATTCGGACCCGCTGGGGCACATGGCTTTCCTGAATATCAAGAGGCAGGTGCCGCCGTCCTTCACCAGCGTGGTAGGCAGCAATTCGCCGTACGACTATCCGCTGAACACGATGGCTGCGATGGAGGCAAGGAAGCAGGGAGGGCTGGTGGTGTACGTCCATCCGATCAGCGGAAACATCAACGACGTAATGGATACGAACCTGGGGGCGAAGGAAGCTCCGTTGACCGCGGCGCTGGGAGCGATGGATGCGATGGACATTCTGCCGTTCGGGCCGACGGCGTATGAACTGTGGTACCGGCTGTTGAACGCGGGTTTCCACATTGCCCCGGGGGCTGGGACGGATGTGTTTACGAACTGGCGGGGGATCAACCGGATTCCTGGCGGGGCGCGGCAGTATGTGGATGTGGGCTCGCAGTTTACGTGGCAGAAGTGGATCGACCGGTACCGGGAGGGGCGGGCGTTTGTAACGAATGGGCCGTTGCTGCGCTTCACGGTGAACGGTCAGGGGCCGGGGGCGGTGCTGCGTGAGAACAAAGTGCGCGTGGTGGGAGAGGTGATGAGCCGCGTGCCGGTGGACGGGGTGGAATTGGTGGAGAACGGGGAAGTGATTGCGAGGGCGGCAGGCGGCCGTGTGGAGAAGGAGGTGACGCTGGACAAGAGTGCGTGGTTTGCCATGCGCGTAGCCGGCAGGTCGGTTCGCGGCTATGGAAACGAATTGCCGCGGGCGCATTCGGCCCCGGTGTATGTGGAGTTGAACGGGAAGCCGGTGCTGGTGAAGGAGGATGTGGAATTGATGATCCGCTGGCTGGGGCGGTTGTGGGGGTACCTCGAGGAGCGGAACAACTTTGGTCCGGCGCCGAACAGGGAGAACGCCAGGCGGATGTTCGCACAGGCGGTGGCGCATTACGAGGGGAAGCGGAAGGGAGTGGAGTGAGGGATGGGTGTATTCTGTTAAAGAAAACTGAAGAAATGCCGATCTATTATCGTGGAGCCGGTATCGGGACATACTGGCATGCGCGCGATGCGCGCATTTCGGGGTTTGTGCCGCATCATGGAGGGGCGGGCCAAGGGATTAACCGCATTCTGCATCATGTGGCGCGGGGTACGACGGTGAGCCCGTACATATCGTTAAGCCGGTCCTATGGGGTTGCATGGGGATACGCGGTGGCGGGAAAGGAGTTGCCGAGCAAGGAGAGTCCTGCATACGTATACGAGATCGAGATTGAGGAAGCGGATGGCTATGGGAGCAAGCTGCTCGATCCTGTAGTGGAGGTAGCAGCGGCGCTCGGGTCCCCTTATGATCCTCGGTCGTATCAGCATGATGGAGATGCGACATTCCTGCTTGGAATTACGGACCCGGTGAGGCATCGGAAGGAACTGTGCCAAACGGTGCGATTCGCGCCCCCTGGAGGGGGCACGGGACGGCCGCCCTTGCTGCACATTGAACTGGAGACTCTGGTGAGGGCGTTGCGGGATGCGGAAGTGCTGGCGTTTGGGGCTATTGCGGCGGCCCAAGTCCGTCGAAGAGTAGAGGTGTGGGTGGAAGATGGGTATGGCAGAGGGAGGCTGTGGTAGGGAGCGGAAGGCTGGGGTGAGAGCGGAAGGTTATTGTGGGAGCGGAAGGTTATGGGAGCGGAAGGAGATAACGGTATGGACGTTTTGACAAGGACTGTGGAACTGCCCTCGATTCTCTCCGGGAGCGGCGGGTTCCTGTTCGTCCATGCGATTGTTTTCGATGAGCCACGCCTCCCATTCGCCATCGTGAAGTACTCGGTTGCCGGCAGGGAAGAGAAGTTGGGTTTGCGGCTCGACCTTGACAAGCAGGTCTTTCTGGACCACTTGGAAGACTCGACTGCCGAGAAGGCGGCGCGGGAAGCTGCGCCGCGGATTGTCACGTATCTGGCGGAAGGGGTTGCCGGGGCGCGGTCGGCAACGTCGGGCGGGCGCAGTTAGAACGGCTTCTTCTGTTCGTCTTTCTTGGGTTCTTCTTTTTTCTTCGCAGCGTCGTCCTGCTTCTTCTGGAAAGGGAGCCGGCGAGGTGCGGGCTTCGCGCTGGCGATTTCCGTGTACGCTTGCAGGACCCTCTCCTTATGACCGGGGTCGAGCATTAGGTAGCGGTGTTTCCCATGGGGCGACTGGACAAACCGGGTGTGCCCCTCATCGGTGACCTGAATCTCTCCCGGTTCAGATAGTCGGAAATAGCCCTCCTTAGGCCGGACGGCATAGAGGACCGAGGCCATGGCGGTGGTGGGCGCATCGTAAGGCATGGAGTGGAAGGCGCGGTAAGCATCCACCACCGGATGGTCCTTGGCCCAGGCGAAGTCCTTCTCAATGCTGGAGGCGGGATAGCGGATCGCTTCGCCGATTTCCGAGCCAACAGCCACAATCGGAGTGGGCCATTCCGCAAACAACTTCCTGGCCGCGGGAATATCCTCCTTGATCTTCGGTTCCGGAGCCTGGTTTGCGAAAGACCCGGCAGCAATCGACAAGAGCTGAACTTTCCGGCAAATCAGATCCTTTGCTCCGTAGAGATCGAGGACAGCGGCGAGGTTAGTAGCTGGACCGGTCAGCACGACGACGGAGTCCTGATCCTGCTGGGCGGTGAAGGCATTGCGGATGAGGGCGCGCACCTCGGCGGTGTCATTCAATTTCCGGATGCCGGGAGTGTAGACCTGGGCGCCCTGTGAGTTCTTCTTTTCGAGGGGGACGGTCAACATGGGGGTATCTGCAAACGGTTTCCCTCCGGTAGCCATGCCAATGGGCAGGTTTCTGGCGCCATAGAAACGGGCGATGACTTCGCAGAAAGCAGCCGATTTCAGGGAAGGGATACTGACGCTGACAGACGCTACTCGGGTCTCCGTCTTTCCGTCCAGGCCAAAGAGCAGCGCCAGTGCGAGGGCATCGTCGATCCGGAAGCCCATGGCGGAATCAAAGATCACGCCGAGAGGTGGTTTGGCTTGTCCAGGGAATTGCATCTGGTGAATATCATATCCCGTCGCGGGTCCAGGACTTTTTTCCCAGGTACTATCTGATAGCAAAGGCTAAGGTAAACGAATCCAAAGGCATGGTAGATTGCAGACTCCCTTGC
>JADLBG010000508.1 GCA_020847895.1 Bryobacterales bacterium | reverse complement strand
TGGAGCGCTGGAAGTGGATACTGAGTGCTGCGTTCCGAAATTTCTTGGGCGGCAGGCTCCTTGGACGCGAGGCCCGGCTCGCCGATGCTCCAAGCTAACTCAGGTTAACTGCTCTTTTTAGGTTCATTGATTGCATACGAGTGTACATTAGTTGGGAAGGATCGGGAGTCCAGTCGTCAAGCGGCTTGCTGGCGACGAATGTGCCGTTGCTTCCGCGCCACCTCCAACTTCTGATCGCGTTCCGCGTGGATCTCCTGCTGCCGGCCGCGCCGTTCTCGAAGAACTCCTTCTGCCACCCATAGAAGATCGTGGGCTGCAAGCCGAGTTCATCGCAGAGCTTCGAGATCGGTTCATCCAGCAGATGCCGCCTGAGAATGGCGACCTTCTCTTCAGGCGAGTAGTGCTTCCGTTGCTTCTTCATGCGTTCTCTCCTTGTATCCTACTGGGAGAACGCCTTCTCCATTTCCAGCTGAACCGGAACAATGCCACCTTCCCTTCCAACCCCTTTCGACTCCCACCATTTGCCGGACGCTACACTCAAAACCATGCACTGCTTACGTCGATACGCTGCCCCTTTCCAACGGACCTGCCGCGCCCTCCTCCTCGCTCTCGCTCTGGGCGCGCCCGCGGCCTCGGGGGAAAGTCCCATCCGCATCGAACCCGCCCGCGGCAACTGGCTTACGCGCCCCTACCGCGCCCGCGGCGTCCCTGCCATCAACCTCGCCAATAGCGGGCGATTGGCGGGACTCGTGCGCGGCGGGCGGCTCTACCTCTCCGCGCACGACGTGGTGGCGCTCGCCATCGAAAACAACATCGACGTCGAAGTCCAGCGCTACGCCCCGCTGCTGGCCAGGGAAGTCCTGCGCCGCGCCAAGGCCGGCGGATTGCTCCGCGGCGTCGGCCTCGGCGTCGCTCCGGGACCGCAAAGCGTCAGCCTCCAGGGCGTCAACGTCCTCGATACCGGAGCCGTCACCACGGCAGGAAATGGAGTCAGCACCGGCGGCGGCATCATCACCCAACTCGGACCCTCCATTCCCTCCTTCGACCCGTCGTTCCTCGTCTTCGCCAATTTCCAGCACATCACCGTTCCCCAAAGCAACACCGTCCTCACCGGCACCACCGCCCTCGTGCAAACGATGCGAACCGTCCAATCCCAGTACTCGCAGAACTGGGATTTCGGACTCAATGCCCAGTTGTCCTACTCGAGCACCCACACCAAGGTCAACAGCCAGTTGTTCAGTCTGAATCCCTTCACCAGCGGCAGCCTCGACCTCCAGCTCACCCAGAACCTCCTCCAGGGTTTCGGACCCGCCGTGAACGGCCGCAACATCCGCGTCCAGAAAAACAACCTCAAAGTCACTGACCTCCAGTTCCGCCAGCAGTTGATCACCACCGTCTCCGCCGTGCTCAATCTCTACTGGGATCTGGTCAGCTTCAACCAGGATATCGAGTCGCGCCGCCAGGCGGTCGCCACCGCGCGGCAAACCCTCGATGACAGCAAACGCCAGGTGGAACTCGGCGCTCTCGCCGAAATTGAAATCACTCGCGCGCGCTCCCAACTCTTCGCCGCCCGCGAGGATTACGTCATCGCCGAAACCAACCTGCTCCAGCAGGAGACCATCCTGAAAAACGCCCTCAGCCGCTCGGGCATCGAAGCCGCGGATCTCGCCGACGTCCACATCACCGTTCTCGACCGCATCACCATCCCCAAGGAAGACAACTTGAAGCCCTTGCCGGACCTGGTGGAAGAAGCGCTCCGCAACCGCGTCGAGATGCGACAGAACCGCATCAACATCGAGAGCAACAAGCTGAATCTGACGGGCATCAAGAACTCCCTCAAACCCTCGCTCCAAGCCTTCGTCGAACTGACCAACAACGGCTTGACCGGCGACCTCACCGCGCTCGGAGCCTTGCAGCCCGGCATCGCCTACCTCGCCGGCGGATACGGCAACCTCCTCGCCCAGATCGCCCGCCGCAACTATCCCAACTATTCCGCCGGATTCAGCCTCAACATCCCCATCCGCAATCGCGCCGCCCAATCCGACTATGTCACCAGCCTGCTCGAACTGCGCCAGAACGAACTCAGCCTTCAAAAAAGCGCCAACCAGGTGCGTGTGGATGTGCAGAATGCCGTCATCGCCCTCCGCCAGGCCCGCGCCCGCTATGACGCCGCCGTGCAGAGCCGTCTGCTGGCCGAAGAATCCCTCAAAGGCGATCAGCGCCGCTTCGTCCTCGGGGCCACTACGCCGCTCCAGGTCGTCCAGGATCAGCGCGATGTTGCCGCTGCCCAAAGCGCCGAAGTGCAGGCCATGGCGAACTACACCCACGCCCGCATCACGCTCGACCAGGTGCTGGGGCGCACTCTCGAGGTGAATGGCGTTTCCGTCGAGGAGGCAATGGCCGGCAATCTGGCGCCGCCCGCGAAGCCCACACCCAACCCGAATCAGGGAGGCAGCCGGTGAACCCGCAAACACCCCTCTCCCGCTCCCTTGCTCTCCTCCTCTCGCTCCTGCTCCTCGCCCCGCAGCTATCCGCCCAGGGAGTGACGGAGATCGCACCCATTCCGCCGCCCGCCAACTCCCTGCTGCGGCCTTACCTCGCCCCCGAGGCGCCGCCCATCCGCATCGCGAATTCCCCTCGTCTCGCCGCGCTTCTGCGCGGCGGCAACCTCTATCTCACCGCTCACGACGCCATCGCCCTTGCTCTCGAAAACAACATCGATCTCGAGATCGCCCGCTATTCCCCCATCCTCGCCGATTGGCGCGTCACTCGCGCCCTCGCCGGCGGCGCGCTGCCGGGCGTGCCGAGCGGAGCCGGCCAGGCCGCTTCCTTCGCCAGCGGACAGGGCGTGCTCGGCAGCCAGGCCGCGGCCGGAGTCAGCGGCGGCGGCGGCGCGGGCGGAGGAGGCGGCCGGTCTAATGCCACGGTCTCCCAGGTGGGCCCCGTCGTGCAGACCCTCGACCCCACCATTCAACAGGCCACCACCTTCAGCCACCGCTCCAATCCGCAATCGAACGTCACCCAGAGCCTCACCAACAACCTCATCTCCCGCCAGCGCGCCTATAGCGGTTCCTTCCAGCAGGGCTTCCTCACCGGCGGCAGCGTCACCGTTTCCTACAGCCACTACTTCCTCGAGGAAAACTCCCCCACTAACCTGCTGAATCCATCCGTCGCCTTGAACGTCTCCATCATGGTCCAGCACAACCTGCTCCAGGGCTTCGGCACGGCGGTCAACGGCCGCAACATCAAAGTGGCGAAACTCAACCGCAACATCTCCGATATCGACTTCGAGACGCAGGTGAGTTCCACAGTTGTGTCCGTCCTTCGCGCCTACTACAAGCTGGTCGCCGATGAAGAGGACCTGCGCGCCAAACAGGACGCCGCAAACACCGCCGCGGAGTACCTGCGCGAAACCCGCCAGCGGGTTGCCGATGGAATCGCCGCCGAACTGGATATTACCACCGCCCAGTCGCAACTTGCGGCCGCCCGCCGCGATCTCATCATCTCCCGCACAACCTTCAGCCAGGATGAAACACAGTTGAAGAACCTCATCAGCCGCAACGGAGTCCAGGACCCGGCCCTTCGCGACGCCCGCATCATTACGCTCGACAAACTCGAAGTCCCGGATAGAGACAACCTTCCGCAAATTCATGAACTCACCTCGAAAGCCCTCGCCGGCCGCACTGACCTCCAGTCTCAAACCGCGCGCATCGAGACCTCGCGGGTGTCAGCCATCGGCACGAAGAATGGCCTCCTCCCCACCGCGCAGGTATTCGCCATCACCCGGCAATCCGGCCTCGCGGGCGTGCAGCGCCAGGCGCCCCGCGGAGACGGCTTCCAGACCGCCGATCCCTATTTCGCCGGCGGCGTGGGAACAGCCCTCGGCCAGGTGTTCCGCCGCAACTACCCCACCGAAGGAGCGGGCGTCTTCTTCCGCAATGTCTTCGGCAACAACCAGGCCCAGGCCGACTACGCCATCGACCAGTTGCAACTCCGCCAGTCCCAGTTGACCGGCGCCAAGAGCCGCAAGCAGGTGGAAGTAGATGTCCGCAACGCCGTCATCGCCATCGAACAGGCCCGCGCCCGCTACGAGGCGGCCCGCGAGAACCGCATCCTTGCCGCCGAGTTGCTCGAGGCCGAACAAAAGCGCCTGCGCCTCGGCGCTTCCACTCCCTTCAACGTCCTTCAACAGCAGCGCGACCTCACCGTCGCCCGCTCCGGCGAGATCACCGCCATGGTCGCCTACAGAAACGCCCACATCGTCCTCGAACGAAGCCTCGGCACGGTTCTGCAATCAAACGGAATCACTATCTCCGAAGCAATGTCGGGAAGAGTGGAACAGCCCGCGCGCCGCCCGTGATTGGGCATGATATGCTTGCCGCCATGGCGCATTATCGAATTACACGAACGATTATTGCCGCAACTCTTTTTCTCCCGTCCGTCATCCTCGCCCAATTGGAGCCGGATACCGCGCAGGTCAATCTCTATTTTCCTCAGCTCGCCGACGGCGGCGATCAGGCCCAGACATGGCAAACCTCGTTTGTCTTCACAAACTCCAACCCCGCCATGCCCGTTGCGTGCATGCTATCCACCCTCAATGACTCTGGCGGACCGTTGGCCCTCGACCTCGGAACCGGCCTGCAATCCCGTCAATCGTTCACCATCCCCCCATTGGGCAGAAAAACCCTGCGCAGCCTGATGGCTTCGCGTTCCGTAGTCACCGGTTGGGCCTATGCCGCCTGTAGCCTCCCCGTTCAAGGCACGGTCCTCTTCCGCCAGATCGTGAATGGCGTTCCGCAAGTGGAGATCTCCGCGCCCGCTTCTCTACCCTCGCCAATTTACCGCTCGGCCGCAAATCGTTCCTTGGGCGTCGCCTTGGTCAACGTATACAACCGCCCCGTCACAATAACTCTTCAGGCGTTTGACTCCGCCGGAAATCAGGTGGGCAGTCGTGATTTTGCTCTATGCGCTCTTTGTCACGCATCCTTCAATCTGAGTAGCTTCAGTGGAAATTTCCCCCGCGATTTTGAAGGCATGGCTGTACTCTCCGGCAGTGAGCCATCCACCGTTTTTTCCGCCTGGACCCTCAACGCCGAGCGCGGCCTGCTCTCGAGCCTCCCCTCCGGCGGAGTCTCCTGGCCCGGCGGTCATGAGGACAAAATCTGGCGGGCCTACTTCAAAGTGCTTGCCGCGGCTGCGCAAATCATGCCCGAGGTTGACCTGTCGTCGACCAGGTTGGATATTCAATATTCCTCTGAGATCAACGCCTTTGCCACGAAGAACGACGGAACCATCCACGTTACTTTAGCGCTGGCCGAGTTGATCGCCGATTCCCCCAGCGAACTGGCGTCTGTTATCGCCCACGAACTGGGACATATCGTCCAGTTCAAGACCGGCAAGTTAACTTACAACACCTCCAATGCCGAACTCGATGCGGATGCCGCCGGCATGATATTCTCGCTCGCTGCCGGCTATGACCCCTACGCGAGCGCCGGAGCCATGGGCAAGCTGATGATGATTACAAACAGGACCGATTTGTTCTCTCAGGCCTTCGACAATCTCAGGGACCCGCACACGTCCTTCTCGAATCGCATGGGGGTCCTCTTCGCAACTCTTCAACTGGCTTGTTCTCTACCGGCGGGCCAATCCGCTTGTGCTCAGTACAGGAACGCGATCCATCCGAGTTTCCCGCCCACCATCCCCCTTGCCTTACCCAGACCCAATAAGTAACCACTAACCTTATCCCAAAACTCTGCGCTCTCTGCGCCTCTGCGTGAACCCCAGTCACGCCTCAAGCAAATTTTTCCGCCTCATAAAATGAATCACTTACACATCCCCATACGATTCCTCTAAATTCCTCCGCATTACCCTGAAGTCAGAATACAGGATCACATCCTGTCACTACTCCGCGAGGTCCCCCATGAAGATCGTACTGGCTTACAAAAACTTTGCCGCGAATCGCAACATCTCCCACATCGGTCTCGGCGTGGCTGCCATGAACACGCAAAAGAGCCTCATCCGCGCCGGCATTCCCACTCTGGTCTGGCCCATCCTCGGCGCCGCCGATCTGCGCGCCTCCCTCCTCAAAACCCCCGGCGTCACCCACGCCATCATCTCCGCGCCCTGGATCCCCTCACCCGAAATGCAATCCCTCGTCAACCATTTCCCCGAGATCACCTTCGCCATGACCTGCCATTCCAACGTCGGCTTTCTCCAAGCCGATGCCAACGGCGTCGCCCTCATTCGCCAGGCCATGGAGATCGAGCGCTCCACCCCCAACTTCCACCTCGCCGGCAATAGCGAAAAATTCTGCGAGTGGATCCGCCGCGCCTACACCGCCCCCTGCGCCTTCCTCCCCAACCTCTATTACCTCGACAACACCACCAACCCCAACCGCCCTCTCTGGGAAGGCGGTGCCCTTCGCCTCGGCGCCTTCGGAGCCACGCGCCCCTTGAAAAATCTCATGTCCGCCGCCGGGGCCGCACTCGAAATCTCCCTGCAACTCCGCGCCGATACCGAACTCTGGCTCAGCGCCGGACGCACCGAAGGCGGCGGCGACACCATCCTCCGCGCCGCCCGCGAAATGCTCCGCAATCTCCCCCACATCCGTCTCGTCGAGAATGGCTGGCAAACCTGGGCGCAGTTCCGCTCCACCGTCGCCCACATGCATCTGCTCCTCCAGCCCTCTTACACCGAAAGCTTCAACATGGTCACCGCCGACGGCATCGCTTCCGGCGTCCCCTCCGTCGTCTCCAGCGCCATCGATTGGTGCCCTCCCCACTGGCAGGCCCCGGTTGACGACGTCGTCGGGATCGCCCGCACCGGCCGCATGCTCCTTCT
>JADLBG010000507.1 GCA_020847895.1 Bryobacterales bacterium | reverse complement strand
CGCCGCCCGCCACCGGCAGATTCGTCCACCCGCCCATGCGGAAGGTCGTCATCGGATATTCCATCACCGGCCCGGAGGGTGTTTCCACCCGGTAAGGAGCGCGCGGCGCGTCCGGAATTCCGTAGGTGTCATGCCGTACCGGAAATACGCTCGAATCGTAAGTGAATCCTTCTTCGGCCAGTATTTCCAATGCCCACAACGACCGTTTCACGATCGAAAATGAAGGCGCGCGGTATCCCTTCACCGCCTGCCCGCCGGCCTGCTCAATCTCGTTCTTCGCCCGCCGCGTGTCCTCCCGGAACTCTTGCGGCGTCAAATGGTAAATCAGCCGGTGCCAGTAGGAGTGGCACGCCGCTTCATGCCCTCTCTCCACAATACGCCGCACCAGGGCGGGATAGCGCTCCGCAACCCATCCCAGCACGAAAAATGTCCCCTTCACGCCGCACTCATCGAACAGGTCCAATACCCGCTGCGTATTCTGCTCCACCCGGCTGCTGTAGCCGCTCCACTCACTCCGGTGCACCACGTCCGAGAATGCCTCGACGTGGAAATAATCCTCCACATCCACCGAAATTACGTTCCCTGTCATCGCGTCACTCCCGCGGCGAGCCCGCTGTCCCCTTTCGTACGTATGCGGTTCCATCGCTGCCGCGCCGCCGACAGCACCAGCACCCGGTGCTCCGGCTCCAGACAATAGAAAAACGCCACCCCGTAATAGAAGAGCCCGAGGACAATTCCCAGCGCGAAGATCTCCACCATGCGCCTGCCCGGCAGCAGGCTCCCCTTCAAGCCGTAGGAGAGCGCCAGCGCCGGCAGCGCCGCCAGCAGCGGACGGCGGTAAATCCCGTCCAGATAGCGAGGCAGCGTCATTTTCGTTATCCGGCTCATCAGCCACGACACAAACAGCCCCCGGTTCAAAATCATCAGCCCCGACACCATCCATGCCGCTCCCATGAGCCCGTAGTGGACGATCACCGGCGGCGTCAGCGCCAACATCACCGCCGCCTCCACCGCCATCCCGCGCGCATAGCGCTGGTGCTTGCCCAGCCCGATCAGCAGCATGCTCGAGCTGAATTGTCCCACCACCGCCAACATGTATCCCGCCAGCAGCACCGGCAGCAGCGCCGCGCTCGCCCGCCCCACTTCTTCTCCCACCCAGAGCCGGAAGAACTCCCCCCCATGCGTCCACAACAGCACTGCCAGCGGCATGAACACCACCAGACAGTAGCGGTTGGTGAATGTCGCCAGCTTGGGAATCACCTCCGACTCCTTCTTTGCTTCCAGCGCCGCCGCCGTCGAGTTCGTCACCAGCCCGATGCGCCCGATGAAGTCCGCGGTGTATTGCAGCAGCCGCAGCGGCAGCGTGAAGATCCCCACCTCGCGCGCCGGCTGGTAATGCCCGATGAACAGCGGCGTGCTCTGGTTCAGGATCTGAAACGAAGCCGATCCCAGAAACGAGTGCAGCCCAAAGCGGCTCATCTCCCGAAGCGCCGCCCAACTGGCCTCCCTTGGCCGCACACGCTGCTCATGAAAGATGCGGCGGAAATTGCGGTAGTTCAGCAGAAATCCGGTGATCTGGCTGATCACCACCACAACGCCCACCTGCACCAGGCCATAGCCGAGAGCGAGCACGCCCACCGTGCCAAAGGCCCTGACTCCCGTGGTCACAATCGCCACCCGGCTGGTCATGTCATACCGCCGCACGGCCTCCAGAGAGGCGCCGAACAGGTTAAACACCATCCCCAAACACCAGCCGCCCGTCACCAGCAACAGCAGTGTCTGGAAGGACTCCCTGTAGCCCGCCGACACCTGAAATTGCCGTTGAATCATCGGAGCCGCCAACCATACGATGCTGAACACCATCGCCGCCGCCGCCGCCGCATAGAGTAACGACGTGTTGATGATCTCCCCCACTTTGCCCGTATCGCCGAGGGTCCAATAATGCGCCACGAATTTGACCGTCGCCGCCCGGAAGCCCAGATCAAATAGCAGGTAATATTCCACCAGCGCAAAAGAGAGCGCCCAGATGCCGTATCCCTCCGGTCCCAGTTTACGGATCAGATAAGGCGAGAGCAGGAACCCCGTGAACAGAGATACGCCTACCCCGGCCCAGTTCCAGATCACACTTACGATGAACGCTTTACCGCTCGAAGCCCGGCCTGTGTTCACGTCACCGCCTTCGATTCATGCACGGGCGCCGGCCGGCGCTGTTCCCATTGCACAAACCACAGCTCGAACATCAGCAGCCGCCACAGCAGGTAATAATTGTCCCTCCTGCCGGATAAGTGCTCTTGCAACAGGCGCTCCACAAAGCCCGGCGCCGCCACGCCCCGGCCGAGAAAGCTCCTGCTCATCAGATGGTCCCGCAGCATCTCCCGCAGCGGCCCCCGGAACCAGCCCGCCAACGGCACGGAGAACCCCTTCTTGGGAAGCGCCAGCAGTTCGGCCGGCAGGCGGTCGCCCATGGCCCGGACGAAAATCTCCTTCCCCCTCCGCCCATGCCCCGTGCCGATCTTCCAGGCGTGCGGAATGCGCGCCGCCAGCTCCGCCAGTTCGTGATCGAGCAGCGGACAGCTTACTTCCAGCGATTTCGCCATTGACATGCGGTCCACCTTCACCATCATGTCTCCCGTCAGGTTTGCCGTAGTCTCGAAATACATGGCTTTGGTTACTACATCGGCGGTCTCCGCCGGCAGATAATCCCCCAGCACGCGCTCGAGGAAAACCGTATCCACCGGCATCAGCAGATCCGGACTCAGCAATTGCTCCAGCACAAATCTCGGCGTGTAGTTCTGCTCGAAATACCGTTCCAGCCCCGTCGGGCTCCCGATCATCCACAGAAAGTTCTTCCCATAAGCCGCGTATGGCAATCGCCGCGAGATCCAGCGCAGCGCCGATCGCGCCGCTTGCGGGACTCGATCGAGCACCTTCATCCGCTGCGCCCGCAGAAAGCTCTCATAGCCGCCGAACAACTCGTCGCCGCCATCCCCGGTCAGCGCCACCTTCACGTGCTCCGCCGCAAACCGCGACACCAGATAGGTCGGAATCGCCGACGAGTCCCCGAACGGTTCATCGAAATGCCGCACCAGTTTGGGAATC
This sequence comes from Bryobacterales bacterium, assembly GCA_020847895.1. GTDB lineage: Bacteria > Acidobacteriota > Terriglobia > Bryobacterales > Bryobacteraceae > CADEFT01. Next base: position 693 of record JADLBG010000507.1, on the reverse strand, counting down.
AGATCCACCGAATCCGGCCGCACCAGGATCTCCCTATGCTCGGTCCCGTAACGATTGGCCACCATTCGCGCCGGCGCCAGTTCGCTGAATTCCGCCTCTTCAAAACCGATAGAAAACGTCTTCACCGGCTCTCGCGTTTGCCTCGCCATCGACGCCGCCACCGACGTCGAATCAATCCCGCCGCTGAGGAATGCCCCCAGCGGCACGTCCGCGATCATCCGCAACCGCACCGATTCGTCGAAAATCTCCCGGATCCGTCCGCACACCCCTTCTTCCGTCAACCCCGGCTCAGCCTGCTCGGCCGGCTCCGGCAGCTTCCAGTACCGGCCCTGCTCCACCCGGCCGTCCCGGTGGTGGATTCTCCATGTGGCGGCCGGCAGCTTCCGGATCGCCCGGAACGGGCTCCAGGGATCGGGAATATACGCCATGCGAAAGTACAGCCGCAGCGCCTCCCGGTCGAGTTCCAGCGGAACACCCGCCGCCCGCAGGCACTTCAGTTCGCTGCCGAAATAGATCCCTTGCGGCAGATCCGCGTAATAGAGCGGCTTCTTCCCGAACCGGTCTCTTGCCAGCAGCAGCGCGCCCTTGCGGGCGTCCCAAACGGCAAAGGCGAACATGCCGCGGAGCTTGGCAATCCCATTGACGCCTTCCTCCTCATACAGATGGACAATCGTTTCCGTATCGCTGTTGGTT
>JADLBG010000506.1 GCA_020847895.1 Bryobacterales bacterium | reverse complement strand
GCTGGCAGGGAATGACTGACCGCGAAGTGTCGGCTCTCACTGAATGCATGCTCCATTCCGGAGAGCGCGTTGATCTCTCAGCGGTTCCTGGAACGAAAGTCGACAAGCACTCCACCGGCGGCGTAGGCGACAAGACCAGCCTTATCGCGGCTCCGCTCGCTGCCTCAGCCGGCGCCGTGGTTCCGATGATTTCCGGCCGCGGGCTCGGCTACACCGGCGGGACTCTCGACAAGCTGGAGGCGATACCCGGGTTCCAGACAAACCTCACCATCGAAGCCTTCCTGGCGCAGTTGCAGCAGCACAAACTCGCCTTCATCGGGCAGACCACGCAAGTGGCTCCGGCCGATGGAAAGTTATACGCCCTACGCGATTCCACGGCCACCGTCGAGTCGATTCCGCTGATTGCCTCCTCCATCATGTCGAAGAAGCTGGCAGTCGGCCTGGACGCCATCGTGCTGGATGTCAAAGTAGGCTCCGGGGCTTTCATGAAGCGGCAGATCGATGCCCGCAGGCTGGCTCAGATGATGGTAGGCATCGGGCGCAGGATGGACAAGAAAGTTCAGGCGCTGATCACGGACATGAACCAGCCGCTTGGGTTCGCCATCGGGAACGCGCTGGAGATCATGGAGGTTTCGCAGACGCTGCAAAACGCCGGCCCCGTGGATCTCACCAGGCTGTCGCTCGAACTCGCCGCGCGCATGATTCATTTGGGTAAGATCACGGAAACGCTCGAGGAAGCCCGCGAGGTTGCACAGGCGCGCCTGCTCGATGGATCCGGCTACCGCAAGTTCAAGGAAGTGATCGCGGCGCAAGGCGGCAATCCGCAAGTGATGGATCGCTTTGAACTACTGCCCAACGCCACCGGCATGCGGGAGATCTACTCCCCGCGCGCCGGCTATGTGAGCGCCATCGAGGCGGAGTCAATCGGCCAGGCGAGCACGATGATCGGCGCCGGGCGGGATCTGAAGGACGATGCCATTGATCCGGCAGTGGGTGTCATTCTCGAAGTGAAGACCGGGCAGAAGGTGGAGTCCGGCGGAGTGCTCTGCCGCATCTACTATACGCACGAGGATCACGTCGACGAGGCAGCCGAACTGGTGGAGGATGCCTTCCGGATCTCCCAGCAGACTCCCGAGGACCGCGAGCTTATTCTCGAGGTGGTGGGATAGCGTTCGGCCGCCATTCGCAACAAAGGGGGAGCCGTGGGCCGATTCACGGGATTGCTGGGCCTGATCATCATTCTGGGAGCGGCTTGGCTCTTCTCCACCAACCGCAAGGCAATCCAGTTCAAGATTCTCGGCTGGGGTTTGGGGCTCCAATTCCTTTTCGCCTTCCTCGTGCTGAAGACTGAGTTAGGCACGGTATTCCAGGTGGCCAGTTATGCCGTGAACGCGCTGCTCGAATACGCGGAGGCGGGCAGCCAGTTCGTGTTCGGGCCCCTGGGAGCGAAGAACGCGGGAGTGGCGGTATCCGGGGGAGGCGTGGCGGGAGCCGAAGTGAAGTTCGGAGTGGTGTTCGCCTTCCAGGTGCTGCCCATCGTCATTTTCATTGCCTCGCTGTTTTCCATCCTCTACTACTTCGGCGTGATGCAGTATGTCATCAAGGGCATGGCCTGGCTGATGCTGCGCATCATGGGCGCAAGCGGCGCCGAGAGCACCAACGTCGCGGCCAGCATTTTCATGGGGCAGACGGAAGCCCCGCTCACCATCCGGCCGTTCCTGGCGAAGATGACCGAGTCCGAATTGTTCACCGTCATGGTGAGCGGCATGGCGCATGTCTCGGGGGCCGTGATGGCCGCGTATGTGAAGATCGCGGGGGTGGAAATCCAACACCTGTTGACCGCCGTCATCATGACTGCGCCCGCCACCATCATGCTGGCGAAGATGCTGACGCCGGAAACGGGCGACCCGGAAACCAAGGGCACCGTCAAGATCGAGATCGAGAAACCGGGCGTGAACGTGATCGACGCGGCCGCTCGCGGCGCCGGGGAAGGGCTCCATCTGGCGCTGAATATCGGCGGGATGCTGATTGCCTTCCTCGCCCTGATTGCGATGGTCAACGGAATTCTCAACGGCTTTCACCACCTGCCGCTGCTCGGCTGGATGCCGCAGTCGCTCGAACAGATTTTCGGATGGCTCTTCTCCCCCGTAGCGTGGGTGATGGGCGTGAGTTGGAAAGATGCGCGGGCCGTGGGGAACCTGCTGGGCACGCGGCTGGTGTTAAATGAGTTTGTGGCCTTCCTTCAGCTTGGTCCGATGAAGACGCAATTGGATCCGCGCTCGTTCACCATCGCCACGTACGCGTTGTGCGGGTTTGCGAACTTCAGTTCCATCGCGATTCAGATCGGCGGCATCGGGGCGCTGGCGCCGAGCCGCAAGTCGGACCTGGCGCGGATGGGGCTCAAAGCGGTCGCCGCGGGAACCATGGCCAACTTCATGTCAGCCTGTATCGCAGGAATGTTGCTATGACTGATCTCGAAGAAACAGTCGCTACTGTACGGGGCCACCTGCCCAAAATCCCGAAGATGGCCATCGTGTTGGGCAGCGGTCTGGGGGTGTTTGCCGATGAGCTTTCCCACCGCAGGGAGATTCCTTATTCGGACCTGCCGCACTGGCCGCGTTCCACTGCCGTGGGACATGCGGGCAAGCTGATTCTGGGACAGTTGGGAGATCTCGATCTGCTCTGCCTTTCCGGGCGGGCGCATCTCTATGAAGGCTACACGCCGCGGGAAGCCGCCTTCGCCATCCGCGTATTGGGGATGCTGGGAGTGCGGTCGCTTGTGCTGACCAATGCCGCCGGCGGAATCAACCCCGCTTTCGAGCAGGGGGAACTGGTCCTCATCGGCGACCACATCAACCTGCAAGGCGTAAATCCACTGGTGGGGCCGAACGACGATGCGCTGGGGCCGCGTTTTCCGGACATGTCAGAGGCCTACTGCGAGCACTACCGCTACATCACGAAACTGGTGGCCGCGGAGTTGCACATCACCGTGGCCGAGGGTGTCTACGCCGCGCTGTTGGGTCCGAGCTATGAGACGCCGGCCGAGATCCGCTATCTGCGCGCTATTGGCGCGGACCTTGTCGGGATGTCCACGGCGCCCGAGGTGATCGTGGCGAATCACATGGGGATGAAGGTGCTGGCCATCAGTTGCGTTACGAACATGGCGGCGGGCATGCTGCCGCGGAAGATCGATCACGAAGAAGTGCTGGAGACCGGGGTAAAGGTTCGGGACACCCTGGTGCGCTTGCTCAAGAAAGTCCTCCCGCGGTTGGAACCTTGAAATGGACGCATTGCTGGCGGCGGCGGTGAGGGGTTGGGAGAATGCCGTTGCCCCCTATTCCGGGTTCCGCGTGGGCGCGGGATTACAGGCCGTGGTGAACGGAGCGGCCGCGGTCTTCAGCGGCTGCAATGTCGAAAACGCCACCTATGGCCTCACCGTTTGCGCGGAGCGAGTGGCGCTGTTCAAAGCGCTTTCCGAAGGGGCGCGAGAGTTCACGGCCATGGTGATCTACACCGCCGCCTCCGAGGTGACACCCCCGTGCGGAGCCTGCCGCCAACTGCTGTGGGAGTTCTGCGGCGACATCCCGGTGACGGCGCGGAATGCCGGCGGAGCGGAGAAAACGTGGCGCATGGCGGAACTGCTGCCGGATGCCTTCGATAGGAACAGTCTCAAATGATGCGTGTTGTCTTGCTGTTGTTGGCCGCCTTCTGTTTAAGGGCGGCCGAGCCCGTGGATTTCATCTGGTCGGCGAAATGGGTCGTTACGATGGACGCCGGGCGGCGGGTGATTGAAGACGGGGCCGTGGCGGTACGCGGCGAGCGCATCGTGGCCGTGGGGAAGAGGTCTGAAATCGAACGCCAATACAAGGCGAGGCGCCGGCTGGCACGGCCGCAATCCCTGATCGCGCCGGGGCTCATCGACACCCACACGCATGCGCCCATGTCCCTGTTCCGCGGCCTCGCCGACGACCTGCGGCTTCAGGAGTGGCTCGAGAAATACATCTTCCCGGCCGAGGCGAAGAACGTGGATGCGGAGTTCGTCAAGTGGGGCACGCGCCTGGCATGCCTCGAAATGGTGCTGAGCGGGACCACCACGTACACCGACATGTACTATTTCGAGGAGGTGGTCGCGGCCGAGACAAAGCGCGCGGGCTTGCGGGGAGTGCTGGGACAGACCGTGATCGGGTTCCCTGCCCCGGACGCCAGAACGCCGCGGGATGCCCTGGTTCGCGCGGAACGGTTCATCGGGCAGTACCGCAACGACCCGCTGATTGTTCCCGCCGTGGCGCCTCATGCCATCTACACCACGCCCGATGATGTGTTGAAGGCCTCCCGCGCGCTCGCCAACAAATATGGCGTGCCGATGCTGATCCACCTTTCCGAGACGAAGCGCGAGAACGCTGATTCGCTCGCGAAACGGAAGATGACTCCCACCGGGGTGCTGGATTTCCTGGGAGCCCTGAACGGGCGCACGCTGGGCGCGCACGGAGTCTGGCTTGATGACAACGACCTGCGCATTCTGAAGGAGCGAGGAACGGGCCTGGCGCATTGTCCCTCGAGCAATTCCAAGCTCGCCAGCGGCGTCGCGCGCGTGCCGAGAATCCTCGAGATGGGCATCCCCATGGGGCTGGGAACCGATGGCTTCGCCGGCAGCAACAACGACGCGAATCTGTTCGAGGAGATGGACCTGGCCGCCAAGCTGCAAAAGGTGACGAACCTCAACCCGGTGCTGCTGCCGGCCACGCAGGCGCTGGAGATGGCCACCATCACGGGCGCGCGCGCCTTGGGGTTGGAGAAAGAAATCGGCTCGCTCGAGCCGGGCAAGCGTGCGGACATGATCACGGTGATGGTGAACGCGCCGAATGCGATTCCCATGTACCATGTGATGTCGCAGATGGTGTACGCGATCAAAGGGGCCAATGTGAATGATGTGATGGTGAACGGACGCGAGATTGTGCGAAACCGGAAAGTGCTGACGCTGGACAGTGTGGAGATCGCTCGAAAGGTGAGTGAGTACCAGGTGAGGATCAGCGAATCTCTTAGGCACTGACGGGCTCGAGTTCTATTCCCCGTACGGGTACACCTATCCCCTAAATTAAATGTGATTTTTCGCCTGAGACAGGCGGCCGCCTGAGACAACTACTCTCCCGAAGCTCCAAACAGAGTTTGCTTGATTTGTTTTTGCGCAGCATCAGGGGAGGAACCATGCGCGTTGTCCAAACGCTTTCATTCGCGGCACTGTGGGGTGCGCTGGCCGTCGTGCCGGCAGCGCCGGCGGCTACCTTGACTTATACGGATCGCATCGTCTGGAATGGCGCGGTGACGAACCGGACGGATGTGAATTTTGATTCTTTGAGCGACGGTTCAAGCAATTCCCTTACCATCGGCACGGCGCCCGACCAGGTGAACTTGGCGGGGTTGGGTCTAGTGTGGATGGCAGTGGGGAGCGGTTGGGGGCCGTCGGGTAGCGGCCACTACATTGTGGCCGATAGTTTCGATACAGGCCGGCGCGGCCTTACAGTGACGCATACTTCCGGCCTTGACACAGCCTTCGGCGTCAACCTCTGGACATTTGACGACCAGGCTCAACCCATCGAGATCAGGGTCTACAGCGTAGGGCAGCCGTCATCTCCGGCCGTCTACACGGTAAACACTCTCAGCACATCCAATCCGGCTATCTTCTTCGGGTATACGTCGGACGATAAGATTGACCACATTGAGATCACTACCACGGGAGTGCGCAAAGGAGATGTCCATCCGTACGCCGGCCGCGTCGTTCTCGACAACTACTCCTGGGGCATTAGCGCCAGCCAAGAGCAGGAAACGCCCGAAGCCACCACCATAGGCTACCTGACTATCGGCATCGCCGCCATGGTGTTCGGCAAACGGAAGTTCGTGCGAGCGGAATAACCTAACCAGCCGGCTCCAACGCGAAGCCGTGCTGCCGGCGGTGGCGCGGCCCGTCGAATACCTTCGTCGATTTGAAGAGTTCGTGGCGGCCGTCGCCGGCTTCCTCCTTCACCCTGGCGAGCAGTTTCTGTTTCGCCTCGGAGGTGAGCGGCTGGAAGTTGCGCACCAGGGCGACGTCCGCCTTGAGTTGTTCCATTGTGTTGACTCCCATCACTTGCACCGTAATGGGCAGGCTGAGGCAGAAGCGGTAGCACTCTTCCGCGGTGAGCCCCACATGGCTGAGCAGCCTGCCCTGAGGGTGTCCTCCCGCCAGTCCTTTCATGCCAATGACGCCGACGTTCTTCCTGAGACACACGGGCGCGACTTCGTTCTGGAAGCTGCGGTAGCTCGCGTCGAGCACGTTGATGGGCATCTGCGCCGTGTCCCAGGGATGGGGCTTCGATAACATCTTCAGGTGAATGCGCGGGTCCTTGTGGCCGGTGAATCCGATGAAGCGGACCTTGCCTGCTTTTTGCGCCTCGAGCGCCGCCTTGATGCCGCCCTTCTCGAAGATCCAGTCCGGGTCATTGTCGTAGACGAGCTCGTGGAATTGCCACAGATCAAGGTGGTCCGTCCTGAGCCGGCGCAAACTGTCGTTGAGGCATTTGATTGACCCCGCATAGTCGCGCTCGCAGTTCTTCGTCATGAGAAAGACCTTGTTGCGCTTGCCGCCCTGGGAGAGCGCCTCCCCCATGACGGACTCGGCGCCGCCGTCCTGATAATCCCATGCATTGTCGAAGAAATTGACCCCTTCGCCGATGGCGGCATGCATGATGCGGATCGCTTCCTTCCTATCCGGGATAACACCCACGTGCCAGCCCCCGATGCCCATGATGGAGACCCGCACGCCGGTGCGCCCGAGAACGCGTGTCGGCAGGCCGGTGGCGGAGGCGGGACTGGTTTGCGCAAGCACCTGCTCGGCAAGCGCGGCGGCGGTGGCGGCTTTCTGCATGAAGGCGCGGCGGGAGGTAGTTTCCGGCATGGGAGTGTCCTTGAAAGGCTTCCTATGAGTCTACTCCTAGCCCAACTTCCAATACCACGCCATGATCTGCTCCCCGAACAGCCCGACCACCAGCGCCGCGATCCCCAGAAAGCTCCCGAACGGTAGCTCGTAAGTCATGTCCTCCTTGGATAAATAGATAAACAGACCCCCGATTACCGCTCCAAGAACCGACCCGATGAACACGGTCAACAACGAGCCAGGTAATCCGAGAAACGCCCCCACCGTGAGTAGCATCTTCACGTCACCGAATCCAAGCCCTTCCCGCCGCCGGACAAGTTTGTAGATTTGCCCCGTCAGCCACAGCAGCCCCGCGCAGGCGGCAGAACCAACGGCGGCTTCCACCACGGAATGGACCCATACGGGGAGCGCGGGCGGAAGGAAGAGCAGCGCCACGGAGGATACCGGGGGCGTAAAGGCGGCAAGCAGAACGCCGGCGGCAGCGCCTCCGAGCGTGAACTCATCCGGCAGGATCCGGTCGGCGAGATCCGTGAAGATGAGATCCACCATAATGGCGCTGAACACGCACAGTTTCAATCCCACGGGATTCCAGCCGCGGCTGTAAACGCTCCAGAAGAAGAGCGCGCCCGTAAGCAGTTCGACCAGCGGATAGCGCATGGAAAAGGCCGCATGGCAATGACGGCACTTGCCGCCGAGCAGAATGTAGCTGACCACGGGAATGTTGTCATACCAGGCGATGATGCGTTCACAAGACGTGCAATGCGAGCGGGGTCTGACGACACTCAAATCACGCGGCAGGCGGTAGATGCAGACATTGAGAAAACTGCCGATCAGCAGGCCGAAAAAGCCGGCGGCGAGGGCTTCCATCATCCCAGCACCTTCTTGTATTCATGAACGGTTCGCAGGGCAAGGTGCGCCAGCGTGAATCCGCCCTTCACCATTTCCCGTCCCTGGCTGCCCAGGCGGGCGGCGAGTTCCCGGTTGTCCATGAGCATGCGGATGGCGGCGGCAATTTCCGCGGGATCATTACGCACCAACAGGCCAGTAATGCCGTGATGCACAATTTCGGGCAATCCGCCCACCTCGCTGGCGATGACGGGAACGCCAAATGAAAGCGCGAGCAGCGCGGCGGAGCCAAGTCCCTCGAGTTCGCTCAGGTAAAGCAGGGCGCGGGCCGTGGGGAGGTCCTCCGGCAACCGCGAGGAAGCGCGCAGTTCCACCTGAGCGCGCCTAGCCGCTTCCCTGCCGAGTGCGCCGCACTTGCGCGGATCGTTCCAGGCGGGGGTCAACAGGCAGTCGCCGATGCCGCCCGTACGCCCTTCCACGGGCACTCCATCAAACACAATGGCCACCTTTTCTTCGGGAACCCCCGAAACGACCAACTGGCGCGCCACGTAGGCGGAGATCGCCAGGTAACGGGCCGCCTGGCGGTACTTCCAGCGCGAGAGCAGTCCTTGCCTGATGGGGAACGCCACGCGGCGCGAGACAACGAAGGGGCCGCGCGCGGCAAGGGCGGCCATGGTGTGGCTGCGCGCATCGTGCGCATGGGTAATCGCCGCGGACTTCGACTCGGCGGCCACAGCCCGCAGGGATAGCCCGCGGAAGGGAACCCCGCGCTTTGCCGCCTCGGCCGCGAGCGGTGACGCTCCGGGCGCCAGCAGCATTGGCTCCCACCCCAGCATCTTCTGGCCCACCATCAGATAGAGAGCCTGCCACTGGCCTCCACGCATTTCCCTGCCGCTATCGACATGCAGCACCCTCATGCCTGCCGCCCGGGGCTCATGTTACGGGCCTTCGCGTATTTGAGGAAACTATAGAGCATCGCCATATAGGCGATCGCCATGCCTTCCATTCCGTCGAGATATCCGCGCCGCACGAAGTAGGTTCGGAAGAACGTCCACATGGGGTCGAGCAGCATGTGGCGCCAGGTGATGTTCCTTCCGCGCGCCACTAACTCTTCAGCCGCAAGCGTCGTGTAGCGGTCCATCGTGCGCAGGTGTTCGGTAAATGACTGGCACGTGTAATGCAGCAGGTTCGAATTGAGATGACCCAGCGTCCCCGTGACCGTTACGCTTTCATGGACATATTCGCCCGTCCAACAGGCTTTGTCACGGCGGTAGAGACGGATCTTGCGGTCCGGATACCAACCGCCATGCAGAATCCACTTGCCCAGATATTGGGCCAGGCGGGGCATGGTGTAGGCGTCATACTCGGGTCCGTTCTTCTTGAGGAGCCAGATATCGGCCTCGAGCGACTCGCTGAGCGCTTCATCGGCGTCGATGGAGAGGATCCAGTCGTAACGCGCCTGCTCGGTGGCGTAGTTCTTCTGCCCGGCATACCCGCGCCACGGCGATTCGACCACACGGGCGCCCAGTTCACGCGCAATCTCCATGGTGCGGTCAATGGATCCGCTGTCCACCACGACAATCTCGTCGCAGCAGCGCAAGCTCTCAATGGCCCGGGCAATGTTGCGTTCCTCGTCTCGCGCGATGATGGTGGCGGAAATCTTCATGGGGTCCAGTCAAAGCGCGGCGGTAGCGACGGGAGCAGGCATGAAGCAGATGACGAACACAACCAGGCTCACCCAGGCAAGGCGCCTACGGCCTTTGCTGAGCGGCACGGGATCATAGATGGGAGGGTGGCGGAGTCCGAAGAAAAACAACACCACCGCCCAGGCCCACCACGGCCAATACAGAAATCCGAGCGGAAGGAGGGCCACCCAGAAGATCCTGGAGAGCAGCCGGAAGCGGTAATCCGCCACCGAGTAGAGAATATGCCCTCCATCGAGTTGCCCGAAGGGCAGAAGGTTGAGCGC
>JADLBG010000505.1 GCA_020847895.1 Bryobacterales bacterium | reverse complement strand
GAGCCGAGGATGATCCCCGGCAAGCCGTTTGTCCGCTCCAGAGCGCTGAGGGAGCCTTGTTTCATATTGCGCTTCAGATCGGCCCAATGAACGGGGGAGTCCGGCTGGATTCCCTTGAGGACGGCTTCGTGGGACTGCATGGGCCCGAGAAGGAAAACGCCCCCGTAGAGTGTGGGCGCGGCGGCCTGGACGTAGCGGAGGCGTTCGAGTTTGGGAATGAGTTCGCGCCAGTTTTCGATGCCCGGGCCGGGCTCCTTTTCGAGGATGCTGACATGAGCCGTGGCTCCCAGCAATGTGCGCTGGAGCGTCGCGCGAAAGCCGTTGTTGATGGCGAGCGCAATGATGAGCGCCATGACGCCCGCCGCCACTCCGAGAACCGAAATGAGGGTGACGACGGAGATGACAGCCTGCTTGCGGCTGGCGCGCAGGTAGCGCATGGCGACGAAGAGTTCAAAGCGCGAAAACCCGAACGGCAGCTGGCGCATCCGGACTTTCACAGAGCGTCCCTACTTCCCGCCATTTTCGAGGGCCCGCAATTCGCCGGCGATGCCGATGGGGCCTTCGGGGCGCAGAAGGGGGAAGAGAATCACGTCGCGGATGGACTGGCGATTGGTGAGGAGCATGGTGAGGCGATCGATGCCGATGCCTTCTCCGCCCGTGGGCGGCATGCCGTAGCAGAGCGCGCGGATGTAATCTTCGTCCATCTGATGGGCTTCGTCGTCGCCGCGCTCGCGCATGCCGAGTTGCATTTCAAAGCGCCGCCGCTGTTCCTGAGGATCATTCAACTCGGTGTAGGCGTTGCCGATTTCCATGCCGGCGGCGTAGATTTCGAAGCGATCGACGAAGGCAGGGTCCTCGGGATTGTTCTTGGAGAGCGGAGAGGTTTCGACGGGGTATTCGTAGATGATGGTGGGTTCAATGAGATGGGATTCGGCAACGCGCTCGAAGATCTCGACGAGTTGCTCGCCTGGGGTGTGCCGGTGGGAGTAGCGCGCGAGCCATTCGGGGTCGCGGACATTGTCCATCGAGGGGCGGGTGATGTCCTCCTTCCAGAACTCGATGACGGCCTCGCGAATGGTGAAGCGGCGGATGCGGGAAAAATCGAGCGTTGCTTCGCCGTACTTAACGGCGGGAGCGCCGGTGGCGTCGATGGCGGTCTCGCGCAACAGTTCGACGGAGAGATCCATCAGGCCGAGGTAATCGGTGTAGGCCTGGTAGAACTCGAGCATGGTGAACTCGGGGTTGTGCTGGGTGGAAATGCCCTCATTGCGAAAGTTTCGATTGATTTCGTAGACTCGCTCCAAGCCTCCCACGATGAGGCGCTTCAAATAGAGTTCCGGAGCGATGCGGAGGTAGAGATCGATGTCGAGCGTGTTGTGATGAGTGACGAAGGGACGGGCGGCGGCTCCGCCGTAGAGGGGCTGCATCATCGGCGTCTCGACTTCGACGAATCCGCGCGATTCGAGCTGCCGGCGGAGGGAGGCGATGATGCGGGCGCGGGCGCGGAAGACGTTCATGGCGTCGGGATTCGCGATGAGGTCGAGATAGCGCTGGCGGTAGCGGAGTTCGACATCCTCGAGGCCGTGGAACTTCTCCGGCATGGAAAGGAGGGTTTTCGAAAGGAAGGTGAGCCCTTCGACATGAACACTCAACTCGCCGGTGCGGGTACGGAAGAGGTAGCCCCAGACGCCGATGATGTCGCCGAGGTCGAGGAGTTGATAGAGAGCGAACTCGCGCTCGGTGACGGCATCCTTCTTGATGTAGATCTGCAGCTTTTCGCCAAGCTGCATGAGGTGTGCGAAGCCGGCCTTGCCCATCCTGCGGATGGTGAAGATGCGGCCCGTGATCTTTACTTCGACACGGGTCCCGGCCAGTTCCTCGGTGGTTCTGGGGCTGAAATCCTTCAGAATCTGGGGGATGGTATGGGTAAAGTTAAAGCGCTGCCCGTACGATCGATATCCCAGCTTCTCAATTTCCGCGATGCGTGCGTAACGTTGGGCCAGCAACTCATTTTCGATGGACAATCAAATCTCCCGTAAACTCAATATTATAATTGACCTTGCGCTCCCTCTCGATCATCATCCCTGCTTACAACGAAGAGACCCGTCTTCCCGCGACGCTGGACCGGATTCTCGAGTATCTGCGCGAGCGGGAATGGGCGTTCATCGAGGTGCTGGTGGTGGACGACGGATCGAAGGACAAGACGGCGGAAATCGTACGGGAGTACAGTTCACGGGCAGCGGCGGTGCAACTGATTTCGAATCCCGGCAATCGCGGCAAGGGTTATGCGGTCCGGAACGGGATGCTGCAAGCCAAGGGGGTCTGGCGGCTGTTTACGGACTCGGACCTGTCGGCTCCCATCGAGGAACTGGACAAACTGTTGGCGGCAGCGGAGAAGGAGAAGGCGCTGGTGAGTTTCGGGTCGCGGGCATTGGACCGGTCGCTGGTTTCGGTGCATCAGCCCTTGGCGCGTGAACTTTCGGGCCGTATATTTAATCTGGTGATGAGAGTGGTGATGCGGCTGCCGTTCCGGGATACGCAATGCGGGTTCAAACTGTATCATGCCGAAGCGGCTGCGAAGATCTTTCCGCGGCAGCAGTTGGACGGGTTCGGCTTCGACGTGGAGGACCTGTTCCTGGCCCGGAAACTGGGGTTGAAGGCAGTGGAAGTGCCGGTGAGGTGGGCGAACGTGGAGGGAACGCGCGTAAGCCTGACGAGCGGGATCAAAGCGTTCGGTGACCTGGTGGTGATCCGGTGGCACCAGTTGGTGGGCAAGTACCGGCAATAGCGCCCGCCGGGGCACTGTAGAATTGCATATAGACGGGAATGACAGCGGTATCCAATGAGCGACCCTCACGCCGGGCGTTACTGCCGCTGGCGCTCAGTCCACTGGTCCTCCCCTCCCGGGCTGCCACGAAACGGCGGCCAAACCTGTTGTTCGTGCTTTCGAGCCAGCACCGGCACGATTGGGTGGGCGCAAGCAAGGCGCTGACTCTGCAAACGCCGAATCTCGATCAGATCGCGAAGACAGGGATGCGTTTCACGAAGGTAGTATCGGCATCGCCGATGGCTGGTCCTTCCCGGGCGTGTCTGGCCTCGGGGAGGGACTACTGGCGATGCGGAGTTCGCAGCAATGCGCAGGATTATCCGCTCGATCAGCCGACATTTTATCAGTCGCTTCGGGAAGTGGGATATCGCGTGGCGTCCTGCGGGACACTGGAACTGCACAAGGCAACGATGGACTGGGGAATCGACGGCCGACGCTTTCTTCCGGAATGGGGATTCACGGACGGATTTGACAGCGCGGGGAAGATGGAGGCAGTGCTGAGCGGCGCCGTCGAAGCGCGCGACCCCTACATGGCCTATCTGCATAGCAGAGGATTGGCGGTGATTCACGTGGAAGACTACCGCCGCCGCATGGGGCAGAACAGATATCTGAACACGGATGCATGTCCGCTGCCGCCGGAGGCATACTACGACAATTGGGTGGCGGCCGAGGGGCTGGATCTGATGAGGAACCTGCCGCAGGACCGTCCCTGGTTTCTGCAACTGGGATTTCCGGGGGCGCGAAACCCGATCGACATCACTCACCGGATGCAGCGCCTTTGCCGCAAACGAGTATTTCCGCAGCCGGTCGATTCGGAGCAATATACCCCGGAACGGCATCTCGCGATCCGGCAGAATTATTCTGCGATTGTGGAAAACATCGATCGGTTGCTGGGAATGTTCCTCGAGGAGATTCGCAGGCGTGGGGAGACGGAGAACACCTATGTCATCTACTCGAGCGATCACGGGGAGATGCTGGGAGACCATGAACGATGGGCGGCGGGAATTCCGTACCGGCCGTCGGTTTCGGTGCCATTGTATGTCCGCGGACCGGGAGTAAGGAGTGGAGTGGTCTGCGAAGAACTGGTGAGCCATCACGATCTGGCGGCGACGATTCTTGAGGTGGCATCCGCGCCGCGCCTGCATGAGCCGGACAGCCGCGGTCTACGGGCGTTGTTGGAAGGAAGGGTAAAGACCCATCGCGAGTTCGTGCGGTCAGCTTTCGACCGGTGGCGGATGGTTTCCGATGGACGGTACAAACTGATTCGCGGCTTTGGCCCGGAAGAGACGGGAAGACGAGCGCGAAATGGCCCCGAGCCGAAGCCCATCCTGTTTGACCTGAAACTGGACCCGGAAGAAATCTCGAACTCAGCTAAGGAATATCCGGACCAGGTGCAGCGGTTGACGTTGTTGTTGTAATGCGGATAAGGTCTTCCGCATGCAAAAAAGCCCGGCCTTTCCGGCCGGGCTTTTTCGTTGTTGGGTTTGTTTCGTTTGAGTTTACGGGAAGAACGCTCGCACCAGGAACGTCATCAGTTCCTGCCGCGTCAGCGTCCCGTCCGGTGAGAACGTCCCCAGCGCCGCCGGCGTCGAGTACGTCGTCCCGTTCGAGATCCGCAGTTCCCGCATCTTCTGGATGAACG
>JADLBG010000504.1 GCA_020847895.1 Bryobacterales bacterium | reverse complement strand
TTGTTATCGCTCGCCCAAACATCGCCAAATGCGGCGGTTAAGCCTCTCGTGAGCAACTGCTTGCGCAAATGCGGAGTATACCGGAATCACTGGAAAGTGTGCAACCTGGAGACGGCCGCGTCGCGGCAGCGACAGAAATCCCGATCACATCCTTCCCCATATACTCACTTAGATGTCAACGACAGTTTCCGGGTTCCCGAGGCCACCCATCCGCTCGCGGCGAATTGCCTGGTAACCCAGAAGCGCCAGCACTGCAACCCAAGCTACCACGCTGACCCCAGCCGCAAGAAGCGTTTCCGCCGGCGGCCGGTAGTCGAGAACAATCGTACCGGCAGAACGCGCATCCGGCAGGAACAGGTAGCCTACGCGGTCTCGCTCCACTTTGACGGGGCGGCCTCCCTGGAAGGCGCGCCACCCCCTATCATAGTTCATCAGAACGGAGACGCCCATGCCCGTGGGTATGGCGCCGGAAATGAGAAGACGCGAGGGGCCATCCCAATCGGCGGCCAGGACGGGACGGGCGGGATCGGCGATGGCGGAGAGAAAACGCGTCATGGCAGCGGGCTCCCATCCCTCGGGGAGTTCCCGCGGATGCACGGAATGGGCAAGGGAGCCGAATGGGACGCGGTAGATGCGATCGCCGGAGGCGTCATGGAGTTTTTCGAGTGAGGACTCAAAGCGGGCAAGGCGCTTCAGGTCGCGGTAGTATTCTTCGGAACCTTCGCCGTGCACGACGAGATACTGAACGCCCATGGCTTGCAGAATGGCGAGGGACTCGGGAAGCTCATTGGCGGGGTTCACGCCGGTGAGCGATCGAAAACGATAGTCCCAATCGATAGGGATGCGGTTGGAGAGACCGGACTCAAAGGTCCCGCTGGTCTGGTGGAGATCGAACCACGAGTTGAGGCGGAAGCGGAGACCGCCGGAAACATAGACGCGGCCGCTGGTGGGATGTGCGGTGAGCCAGCGGGCAATGCGGTATTCGGCAGTATCTTCCTTGGGCCGCAAAGCCCATCGCGAGTAGCCTTCGTGGAGGAACCGCGCGGCTTGCGGAACAGACTGGATCACGAGAAGAGAGAGAGCGAGAAGGACACAAAAACGATTGACACCACCGCCGGCGCTCCATCCGGCGCGGAGCCATTCGGCGATAGCAAGCGCGAGGAAAAGTTCCATTTCGAGGGCATAGCGGCGCGATTCCGGAATGACATCGATTCCGTGCGCATAGAAGCTTTCGGCGAATGCGGCGAAGACGAAGGCGCAAAGGGTGACGAAGCAAAGGTAGCGGGATTGGGGGGCTTTGCGGAACCCAAACCAGATGAGGAGCGCTCCGGCGGCGATGAGGGCGAGGGCAAGCCGCTGGTGATCTTCGATCCTGTAGCCGAAGGAGTCTTTGGGCCAGTTGAACGCAACAGTTTGAATGAAGGCGGGGGTGAGCCAAAAAGCCGCCAGAGCGTAGCCTAATGCGCCGGCGGCGAGAACTCGCGAGTGGCGAAAGTCCTTCGCGTGGGCGTATGCGGCCATCAGGAGCAGGACACAGATAGCCAGAGCGAATGCGGCAATCCAGTGGGTGAGTGCAACGGCGGCGAGCCCAAGCGCACCCGCTGCCAGCGCGGCGAATCCGGGAGTGCGCGCCGCCTTGAGGACGCCAAGCAGGGCGAGTGGGATCAGGGTGAGTCCGGCATTGTGAGGGCCTTCTCCGTACTTGACCATCACGTGGAGGCGCCAGGGAATGGAGAGGATGCCGCGATCATTGTCGACGGTCTGAAAGAGATCGTAGGAGGGAGAGCAGAGCGAGTAGCCGATGGCGGCAAGAAACGGCCACCAGCGGCTTCCCGAGGCGTAGACGGCAAACAGGAAGAGGGCGACAGGACCGAAAGAGGCGAGGATGGCGGTGACAATGCGGTAAGCATGCAGCGCATCCAGTTGAGGGCGGATCCAAAGCAGGGCGGCGACGAGGTAGGGAACGGAAGGAAGATAGGTTTGATTGGCGGGAAGTCCGCAGTAGACGGTGGGATTCCATCCCCACGGATTCGGATTGGCGGAGAAGAAGCGTGCGATTCCGGCATAACCGCTTTCAATGGACCCACGATAGGGTTGCTCTCCACTTCGGAATAGTGGGCGGTTGATCCACACATTCCCGGCAAAGAGCAGGACGGCGAGGAGCGCGATGAGGAGATGGCCGCGGCTTTTCACCAAGCCCTCCGCGGGCGCCGGAGGAGCCAGACCAGGGCGGCCGCGGTGAAAAGCGTGACGATGCGGCCGAACACATTTTCGAGCGGGAGTTGAAACACGAGTTCAATGTCATGTTCGCCGGGGGGCGCGTCGATGCGCAGAAAACCAAGTTGCGTACGGCGAACGGGCAGTTCGCGGCCATTCGACCAGGCGCGCCACGGGGAGTCGTAGGCAACCTGTACAGAGAGCGTTTGACCTTGGCGAAGGGCGGCGTGAAGGCGTAACTTGTCCGTGCCGTCCCATCGGGTTTGCGTGGGCGAATCGGGACCGTTCTCGAGAAGATTGGCGAGAGCCTTCAACTGCTCTTTGTTGGGGTCCTCGGGGAGCAGAGGCAAGGCATCGAGGCGAGCCGTTTCCACGACGCGCGCGAGGCTTGGATAGCGGCGCGGGACTTTGTAGATAAAGTCTCCCTCGCCGTTGTCATAGACAGTTTTCAGCAGCCCCTGGAATTTCTTCGGGTGGACGACGTCTTTGTATGGTTCCTGGCTGCGTTGATCGTGGACGATGGCAAGATCGACTCCGGTACAGAGCATCCACGCGATGCCGAGTTCGGCGTCGTCACCGCCGCCAAGCTGCCAGGTGGCTGGTTGGACTACGGGGTTCAGAAGGCCCTGCTCCGAACCTCCGCCGAGTTCCGCCAAATCATGCCAGGCGTCGTACCAGAAGCGGACGGAACCCGTGGTATAGGCGCGGGCGGCCGGCATGTTCTTCGCAATCCAACTTGTAATGCGATATTCGACGCGAGCCTGGTAGTTAGTGTCAGGCAGGTAGATGTTCCAGGCGCCGGTGATGTACTTGCGGACGGAGTGGAAGAGGAGGAAGACGAGCGCCGCCACCAGAGCATAGCGCATGACAGGCCATCGCGCCATTTTCTGATAGATGGCTCCGCACTCGCCCGCCCAGAGCCGGCGCAGAATCTCGGCTCCGGCGAGAATGATGATAAGATCGAGTTCCGGAATCATGCGGGTGGGTTCGCCAATTACACGGAATTTCAGGTAATAATTTCCGATTACATTGAGAAAAAAGAAGACGAACGCCCCCCAGAGGAACACAGCATAGGCGCGTTCCGGACGGCCTCGCGCCCACCTCTCGGTGAGCTTCATATACAGAACAGCGAGAACGAGAGCGGCCCAAAGGGACCAGCGGTTGCCGCGCTCGGAGACGAACCGCATGTTGTTCAGGGTGACAAGAACATAACTGGGCACAAGCCAGAAAGCGCACAGTCCGTAGCCAATTGCGGCGATGGCGAGCGCACGCAGGAAAATGCGATTGTCGAGATGAGTGATCCACCAACTCCAGACCAGGATTGGAAAGAGCATGGCCAGCGCCGTGGCTCCGTAGAAGTTGTGGGAGACGACGAGGGCAGCGGCGATGGAGGCGGCCGCAATCCAGCCTGCTTTACCAGAGCGGAAGGCAAGAATAGAGAAGGCGAGTACGAAGCCGAGGATGGCGACAGCCGACATGTGCGGGCCTTCGCCGTAACGAACGAGCGCGCCCAGCCTCTGCGGTTCCGACCATGAGGCCCTGGCATCGGCGCGAATTTCGCTGATGAAGAGGAACGTAGGGCTGATCGTGGCAACGGCGAGGGCGGCGACGATGGCGAACATTCGCGACTTGCCGCCGGTGCGGGAGAGCACATAGACGCCGGCGATGCCTATGGCGTAGAGGAGGGCGACATAAAAGTGGTAGGATTGCGCGGGCGTGCGGCTGGGAAAAAGCACGGTCTGTACGGCTGTGCCGTAGCGGAGAGCGGGCGGATAGATGTAGTCGAAACGGGTTCCGGTATACCAGAGAGGCTGCCAGCGGGGATGGGGCCAGTGGTCGCGCAGGAAACGGGCATCGGAAATGAAAGTGCTCTCGATGGAGGACCATCGATCGGAATAGTTCGCCTGGAACAGGGGCCAGATGAGAGCGGCGGCAAGGGCGAATACGAGCAAGGAATCGAGCACCCATCCGAGGGTGCGGCTCCTGACGATGGAACGCATTATTTGTTTTCCGAGAAGGCAATCTCGATGCGTGTACCTGTTTGCGCCTTGCTAAGAGTGACGAGAGCGAAGTGCCCGCGTCCGGCATTTGAGACATTGAGGATGGCGGTGGTAATGGAACCGTCAAGATTCATGAGGTTGCTGGAGACTTCGAAGCCTTTATCGCGGAAAGCGTTTTGATAGAAGAGGACCACGCGGACGAGGTCGTCCGTGGAGAGCAAGGTAGCGTTTCCGGAGAGCCCGCCCGATGATGGCTGCTCCACGCGAAAATCAGGCTTCACCGGCACCCAGGATGGGACAACAGGCCCCCTGGCGCGAGAAACCAGGGGAAGGGCCTCGAATTGTTGCCTGCTACGCTGCTGATAGAGGAGCCCGGCAAGGAATCCGGGCATGGCAAGAAAGCAGACGATCCACCCGGCCACCCAGATCCAGGCTCGCCGTTTGCGGACGGGTTTTGGCCGCGGATCCGGCTCATCGGGGGGATGAGGCGGCGCTGCGTTCGTCATTAATGAATGATAGCAATGGCGCTCAGGCGAGCGCGTGCGCGTGATTCTGTATCTTACGCATGGCCTCCGCGATGCGGTCCATGTCCGCGCGGGGGCCAAGGAGCACGGTCTGCGTAAACCAGACGGCATCCTCGCAGAGTTGGTCGTTGTCGGGGCAATGGTTGCGAGCAGCCCAATTTTTGAAGTCAGCCTCAGCGAAGACGCGCTGGAAACCGCGGGAAGCGAAGGCAGTCTGGATGAGAGAAGCCTTGTTCAGCGGGGTATATCCGGAGGAGGCCGGGACGCCTTCGGCGGCGAGCGCCTTGAGGAACCTGGCGCGGGGAAGATTGGCGAACTTCGACTTATCGTAGCGGAGCATGTAAAGATGCCAGGCATTGCGAGTGCAGCCATCGTGAAGGCGCGCGGGGATGATGCCGGGAATCTCCTTCAGAAGGCTGGTGAGGTAGCGGGCATTGGATTCGCGGATCTTGTACTGTTCCTCGAGGCGGGTCATCTGGGCGACGAGCAGAGCAGCCTGAAATTCCGTCATGCGGAGGTTCAGACCGGGCGCGTGATAGAGATCAAAGGCGGAGGAGGCGCCGCCGTGACTGCTGTGACTGTTGTTGTGGAAGGCCGAGCAGCGCTGGAAAAAGTCGCTGTCGGCGGTAAGAACCGCGCCGCCTTCGCCGGAGTTGAGATTCTTGGACGCCTGGAAGCTGAAGCATCCGGCGAGGCCATAGGTGCCGACCTTGCGATCGCGCCATTCGCCCAAGTGGGCCTGACAGGCATCCTCAAGCACCGGGACGCCGTGCCTGGCGGCGGTCGCGAGGATGGCATCGAGATTCACGGGAGCGCCGGCCATGTGGACTGGGATGATCGCCTTCGTGCGCGGGGTGATGGCGGCATCCAGTTTGCGGGCGTTCATCTGGAAAGTTTCGGGGTCGCTATCCACGAAGATGGGCATGGCGTGCTTCTCGAGGATGACGTTGAGGGTGGCCACAAATGTATAAGGTGGAAGGATCACCTCATCACCGGCGGTGACGCCCATGGCGGAGAGGGAAGTGAGGAGCGCAGAGGTGCCGCTGGAGGTAGCGAGGCAGTACTTTGCGCCCGTGAGTTGTTCGTATTTCTGCTCGAAGTTGCGGACGGCATTGCCGCTTCCGCGGTACCATTGGCCGCTGCGGAGAACTTCCAGCAGGGCCTTCTCTTCAGTCTGGTCGAAGATGGGCCATTTGCGCGAGCCTTCGAGTTTCACGGGAGCCCCGCCGAGCAAAGCGGGCTTTCCGGTGGTATTCGCCAGGGCGCTGGCAGAACTGAGGGCGGCGGTTGCGCCCAGGAAGCGACGACGGTTCATGGGGCCATGATAGCGCGATGGCGGAAATAAGCAAGGGCCTCCTCGACAGACTCCTCTAGAGGCTTGGCGGTGTCGACGCGGCAGGCGGGGTAAGGTACCGGTTCCCACTTGGCGAGTTCATCGCGCAGGAGGCGGGCGTCACGATTGCGGGCCGGGTGGGCGCCGGAGAATAGATCGGCTTTGATGCGGGCGAGCGCGGTTTCGGGCGGGCAGGCGCATTCGATGATTTCGAAATGTGTGGGGAGGCTCAAGGCAAATTGACGAACCAAGTCCACCTGACTGAGCCGGGAATGGGTACGGCCATCCAGGAAGATGACGCGGTTGGAGGATTTTTCGAGATGCCAGCGAACGGCCTCGAGCATGAGGCGAATGACAAAATCGTCCTGGGCAGTGGAGTACTCGGTGGCGTCTCCGGGAAAGAGAGCGGCGCGAACGAGATCCTTATCAAGAACAATGGCGTGGAGATGGGGCGCGAGGGCACGCGCGAGGGTGGATTTGCCGCTGCCGGGAAGACCTCGCAACAGGATGATCATTCAGGCGAGATACCCCAGACGATGTCAAGGAGCGCGAAGGAGGCCGGAGGCATGGGATTATTTTTCTATGCTACTCCGGCGCGGTATTCTCTGGGTGACTTTGTGCGCCTCTCTACATGGAGAGACGGTGGCGGGGCTGTGGCACGCCGCCGTGAAGGCTCCTTCGGGGGAGGAGGCGTATTTCGATCTGGAGGTGGCCAGCCAGGATGGCGGGTGGCAGGGGATGCTGATCAATGGCCGGGATCGCAATGTCTCGTCATCCGGAACGTTCGATGGACGGAAACTGAAGTTGGAGTTCAACTACTGGGATGGGCGGCTGGAGGCGGACTTTGAGAACGGAGAGTTGCGGGGAGCGTTCACGCGGCAATACCGGAAGCAGATTCTGGCGCGGCCGTTCCGGGCGCGACGCACGCCGCTGGCGGCGCCGGCGAGCGCGCCGGAAGTAGACGTTGG
>JADLBG010000503.1 GCA_020847895.1 Bryobacterales bacterium | reverse complement strand
TCATGATGCCGCTGGTGGCTCCGACTTCGGCACCGCCGATGTGGATGGCGGTGGCCCAGAAGGGGCCTTCGCAGCAGGCGCAGCAGCCGAGGGCGAGGGAGAGGAGGGCGATGGTGGCGGGGACGCTGTAGCCGGCGGCGCCGAGGTAGAGGAAGAAGGCGCTGCGATCGGCCCCGAGCTTGCGGATTTCGTTTCTGCCCGCCATGCCAGGCGACTTCTTTAAACGGCGTGAGTTGATTCCCATAGAGCGTATCCATACAGGTGTACTCTGGTCCAGATTGCTTCACTCATGAATGCGGGTTCGATGCTCGCCCGCTAATTGACGATGCCGGCAGAATATTTATGCAAATTAACCGGCCGCAATTGCTTCGGCGGGATGCTGAAAGACCGCGTAATTCCTGCCAGGCTTTGGCGTCGAGGCTAAGATCATAATTCGCGCAATACCCCAAGCAGTCCAAGGCCAGCGTTGTGTGAGAGAGCAGTATTCGTCCGTAATCGATACGAGGCTGGCTCAGTATCGCCCACCTGATGGGGGAAATTTCCCACGGAGCGGTTTCTGCACGGTTCGCTGGTGATCACTGAAATCACCGAATTGGGACGGGCACGAGTTGTCAGGCGCAGTGAATACAACGCGTTGCGTCCGTCGCTTTCCAGAGAGTTTGCAGGCAAACTTGCTTTCCGAGAATGGCACTATACCTGCAATGAATAGCGAGTGAAGAAGGATTGATGCAGCAACAAAATTTTCGAAACGGGAATGGCCTCCGATGATGGCCCGTTCCGTTGGATCAGGTTCGCGACTACTCCCGATCATTCTCACCTTCATCGGCTCTGGCATGCCAGCGTTCGCGAAGCGGACGACACCCCTTCATATCCCGGCATTTTTTGAGCGCGTTGTGGACGGGTCCAAGACAACGGCATTTGTGTTTCGGGCTGAGCGCCTCCAGGCTACCGTCGTCAATGGGGGAATCAGCTTTGCCACAGAGGGGCGCCGCACACGCCTGCGCTTCTCAGGCGCAAAGGGGAATGCGGAACTGGTTGGGGAAGAGCGTGCGGCTGGTGTCAGTAATCACATCCTGGGGAACGACGCGCAAAAGTGGCGATATGGTGTGCCGCACTTCGATCGAGTGAAGCAGCGCGAGATCTACCCCGGGATCGATGTCGTCTACCATGCGGCGGGTGGTGACCTGGAGTACGATTTCGTCGTGCGGCCCGGCGCAAGGCCAGAAATGATCGAGATGACTTGGGAGGGCGCCGACCAAGTCGGCTTGGATGGTGAGGGGAACGTGGTGGCGAGTACTGGGGAAGGGAAACTCATTCTGAAACCACCTCTTGTTTACCAGACGCTTCGAGCAAAGCGCATGGCCGTTGAAGCGCGCTACAGACTGTCAGCGGGCAACCGCATACGACTCGAACTCGGACCGTATGAGAAGGGGCATGAACTCGTGATCGATCCGGCGGTAACTCTCGCGACCCTGTTTGGCGCAACAGACTGGCATGACATCGTCGAGGTTGATGCGATCGCCGGGCTCGCCGCCGATAAGGACGGCAATGTTTACCTGGCCCGCACGCTGCATTTCTATGAATCCTTACCTATACTCGGCATTAGCAAGAACGGTGCAATTGACTCAGAGATAGTGATCGCCAAGTTAGACCCGTCTGGCAGCCGCCTGCTCTCCTGGACAGTCCTGGGCGGCTCCAGTACGGATACCGTGGCTCAAATGATCTCTGACAGTTTCGGCAATTTGTACATTTGCGGCGGTACGACGTCGTCCGACTTCCCCGTGCTGAACGCTGTTCAACCAACAAAAGCGAACAATGCCGGTAACGGCTTTATCGCGAAGTTGGCGGCGGATGGCCAGAGGCTCCAATACTCGACATTTCTCGGTGGCCCCGGTGGAAGCAGTCTCGACGGAATCGCAGTGGATGGTAGCGGCGCTGTTTATGTTACGGGCACTACCGTGGCACCAGACTTTCCTACTACCGCTGGCGCCTTTCAACGCAGCCCGCGCGGCATCACTGACGTCGTGATAGCAAAGATCAGCCCTGATGGAAGCCGTCTGGTGTTCTCCACGTATTTTGGCGGTTCCGGCGAGGATATCAGTTACGGCCATCCAGCCATCGCCGTGGACGGGATAGGCAACGCGTATTTCGTTGTGTCGACCACATCACCTGACCTGCCCGTTACGCCCGACGCCTTCCGGCGGGAAAACACTGGTGTTGATCTTCGCAATGGGCCATTCAAGGTTTTCGTCGCCAAGCTCAACGTCACAGGCACGGCGCTCCTCTTCGGCAGTTATCTCGGGAGTTCCAATGTAGATTATCCGTCCGGGGTCGGTGTGGATGAAGCGGGCCATGTCTACGTGGCCGGCATCACTGGCGATGGGGCTGCTCCGAACGACTTTCCCGTTACGCCCGGCGCGTGGTTGACAACGGCGTTCCCTATGTTCTTTGGCGGCTCCGCGACGTATCATTGGTTTGCCACTGTAGGCTTCGCAACAAAGTTCAACAGCAACGCTTCGGCTCTACACTACTCGACCTTCCTTGGCGAGCGGGCCAATGCTGTAAAAG
>JADLBG010000502.1 GCA_020847895.1 Bryobacterales bacterium | reverse complement strand
CGATGAACCTGTTTTCGCACTCCGACCAGCAGTTGCAGTGGCAGACTTCGGTGGCGCAAGGCAACAGCCCGACGGGATGGGCGGGACGCGTGGCCGATTATATCGAGTCGCGGAAGATCAATTCGTCGGGCTTCCCGGTATTCTTCTCGGTGGCGGGAAACGCCTTGTTTGGCGCGGGTGCATCCACGCAGCCGGTGGCAGTCGCGCCCGGTCAAAGCCTGCAACTTGCGGGGTTCAACAATAGCGCTGCCTCGCAGGCGCGGTGGCGCGCGCTGAACAGCCTGCTGAAGCTCGATTCGGGCGTGGCGCTGGCGCAGGCGGCGAACGCCACGCTGTCCAACAGCATCGGCGACGCCGCGGCTCTCAGCCAGGCTCTCGAGAAAGGCACGCCGCTCAAAACGCAGTTCCCGGGCACTTCTCTCGGAGCGCAATTGAAACAGGTGGCGCAGGTGATCCAGGTGGCCGGTTATCTCGGCATGAGCCGGCAAATCTTCTTCTGCTCGCTCGGGGGATTCGACACGCACACCGGGGAGATCGCGGCGCACAACACGCTCTATCCGCAACTAAGCCAGGCAATCCGGGCCTTCTATGCGGCGACCCAGGAACTGGGCGTCGCACAGGATGTCACCGCCTTCACGGAGTCCGATTTCAGCCGCACGTTCCAGCCCACCGGCGGCGACGGCAGCGACCATGCGTGGGGGAGTCATCACCTGGTAGTGGGCGGCGCGGTGAAGGGCGGGCGGATCTACGGCTCGTTCCCCAGTTTCGCGCTGGGCGGGCCGGACGACACGGACACGCGCGGGCGGTGGATTCCCGGTATTTCGGTGGACCAGTACGGCGCCACACTGGCCTCCTGGTTCGGAGTTCCCGCCACGGAACTCACCTCGGTATTTCCAAACATAGGCAATTTCCCGGCGCCGACTCTCGGTTTCCTCGGGTAGGTAGCATCCCCCAGACGGCCTGAGAGCGCGCAGTGGTGCTAGCATAAACCACGCCATGAGCGTGACTCTCGAAGACATTGTCGCCGCGCGCGAGCGGATAGCCGGGGCGGTGTCCCTGACTGCGTGCTCCCATTCCATTCCGCTGTCCGAAGTGTGCGGGTTCGAGGTCTATTGCAAGCGCGAATATCTGCAAGTGACGGGCAGTTTCAAGGAGCGGGGCGCGCGAAACGCCCTGCTCAGCCTTTCCGCCGAACAGCGCTCGCGCGGTGTGATCGCCGCCTCGGCAGGGAACCATGCCCTTGGGTTGGCCTACCACGGCAAGCTGCTGGGAATCCCGGTCACGGTGGTGATGCCCAAACAAAGCCCGCTGATCAAGAGCGAAACCTGCCGGCGCTACGGCGCGAAGGTTCTGCTTCATGGCGAATCGCTGGTGGACGGGAAGGAACTGGCCGATGAGATGGCCGCCAAGGAAGGGCTACGCTACATCAACGGCTATGACGACGAGGAGATTATCGCGGGGCAGGGAACCATCGGTCTCGAAGTGCTGGAGCAGACGGCGGATGCCGATGCGGTGGTGGTCCCCATCGGGGGCGGCGGACTGATTGCCGGCATCGCGGTTGCGGTGAAGGCTCTCCGGCCTTCGATCGAACTGGTAGGTGTGGAGCCCGAAAATGCCGACAGTTTCTCCCGCGCTCTGGCTGCCGGGCGGGTCATTACCGCCGAACTTGGCCCGACGCTCGCCGACGGCCTGGCCGTGGCGCGTGTAGGCGAACGCGCGCTCCGCATTGCCCGCGCGCATATCGACCGCATCGTCAAGGTGACCGAAGACGAAATCGCGCTCGCCATTCTGCGCCTTGTCGAGTTGGAAAAAGGCGTGGTGGAGGGCGCCGGGGCCGCCTCGCTCGCCGCCTGCCTCAGCCGGAAGCTGGTTCATTTGCGAAGGAAGAAAGTGGTCCTCATTCTTTGCGGCGGCAACATCGATCCGATGATCCTCAGCCGCGTAGTGGAACGCGGCCTGGTCACCGACGGCCGCCTGTGCCGGTTCACCGCCGTCATCAGCGACCGGCCGGGAGGGCTCGCGCAGTTCGCCTCGCTGGTGGCTTCCACCGGCGCCAGCATCAAGGAGGTTCTTCACGACCGCGCCTTCTCCGGGCCCAATGTGATGGCGGTCAACGTGCACTGCACCATCGAGACGCGAGACAGGCAGCATAGGGCCGATTTCTTCGTGCGCATGAAGGAAGCGGGCGTGCGCGTCCTCAACCGCGACGTTTACGAATAGGCGGTCAACGCATTCTCCGCATCATCACGATCTGTCCGGCGTGATAGGCGTTGTGCCGCGCCACGCCGGCCAGCACGTCGAAGTACGGCAACCCCGGGCCTTTCTCGGTTACCGTGCGCTCCATGAGCCGCTCCTCGGGGAACTGCTCGAGCGCCGCCAGCAGTCCCTTCAGCGCGGTCTCGAGATCCTGTTGCGCCTCCCCCCAGCTCTCCTCGTTGATTTCCCCAGTGTCCGGAAAGTCGCCACGCAGCGGCTCGTTGTGATGGCGCCCATGCATGCGTTCTGTCACCTCTTCCATCCATGCCGTCAGGTGGAGCATCAACTTCCACGCGCTATGGAGGTTTGGCTCCGGTGACCACGCCGCCTCCTCCGCGTTCAACCCGGCGATGCTCTCCTTCACCGAGGGACCGTGCCAGGCGCGGCCTTCCACGCTGCGTCCGATCACCTTCTCCAAGCGTTGTTTCACGTTCATCCCCCCACTTTGCCACAATGGAAGAACTCCGCCTTGACCACCCACCCGAAACGCAACTGGATAGGGCCACTTTACGCGCTGATTGCCGCCATCGGATTTTCCGCCAAGGCGATCTTCATCAAGATCGTCTACGCCCAATCGCGCGTGGACCCGGTGACGCTGCTTGCCCTGCGGATGCTCTTCGCCCTCCCGTTCTTTCTATGGATGGCCTGGTTCAGCGGGCGTAAAACTCCCGCGGCCATCACGCGCCGCGACTGGATGGCTCTCGGGTGGCTTGGGTTTCTCGGGTATTACTTTGCCAGCCTGCTCGATTTCCTCGGCCTGCAATACATATCAGCCGCCCTGGAACGCCTGATTCTGTTCCTCTATCCCACCATCGTCATGGCGCTGGCGGTTGTGATGTACGGCAAGCCGGTGCACGGCCGCGAGGTGCTGGCGCTTCTGCTTTCGTTCTCCGGCATTGCCGCCGTATTCGTCAGCGACCTGCGGCTGAGCGAAACGCCTCGCGCCTTGTGGACCGGTGGAGCTTTGGTGTTCGCGAGTTCCGTTGCCTATGCCTTCTATCTGGTAGGCAACAATGAACTGATTCGCAAACTTGGGGCCATGCGGTTCACGGGGATTGCCGCGTCCATCTCCGCCGTGTTTATCCTGGGGCACTTCTTTGTGACACGCCCTGTCGCGGCGCTGCGGATTCCACCCGCCATGTACAGCCAGGTGCTGGCCCTGGCAGTGGTCTCGACCGCGCTCCCGATATGGATGACGTCGGAAGCCATCCGCAGAGCGGGTCCCAGCCGCGTCGCCATCGTCGGGTCGGTAGGCCCGATCTTCACCATCTGGATGGGCGGACTGTTTCTCGGCGAGCCCGTGACCGCTATCACCATGCTCGGCGCGCTCCTCGTCCTCGGCGGAGTGATGCTGGTCACGAACCTGGGTTGAACTCACTGTGTACGTTTCGCCGTTATCTCGAAGGCGTTGTCGCCGAACTCTACTTTGAGCTTCATCTCGTTTCCGCTCACCTTGCCGCTGTAGGTGAACTTGCCGAAGGGACGCTCGGCGGTGAACGAAATGCTGTCACCGCTGATCTTGCCGTTCTCGATGGGAGTCTCGTCCTGCGAGCCCGCCACCGT
>JADLBG010000501.1 GCA_020847895.1 Bryobacterales bacterium | reverse complement strand
GTGAACAGCTTCTTCCCGTCGCGCATCGCAATCCGGTATTCGTACTTCGTGTAGTGCGCCTGAATGTATGCTTTCTGCCCCAGGCAAAGCGCCGCCGAAACCAGCAGCAGGGTGAGTGTCCGCATCTTTGTAGGATAACGCCCTTGGTATCATTGACTGCTATATGCGCAAGCTGGCTCTCCTCGCGTCGCTGTATTGCTCGCTCGCCCTCGCCGCGGTTCCCGAGCCTAAACAGCACTTCGGATTCACTCCCGGCGATGACTACCAGTTAGCCGATTACCAGGACGTCATCTCTTATTTCCAGAAGCTCGAGCAATCGAGCGATCGCCTCAAGCTGGTCCCCTTCGGCAAATCCGCCCTCGGCAAGACCATGTACGTCGCCTTCATCTCCGACCCCGCCAATCTCGCCGCCCTCGATCACTATCGCGAAATTAACCGCAAACTTGCCCTCGGCCTCGCCACCCCCGAAGAAGCCCAACGCCTCGCCGCCGAAGGCAAAGCCATTGTCTGGATCGATTCCGGCCTCCACGCGAGCGAAGTCGCTCCCGTTCAGCAGGCGCCGCTCCTCGCCTACCGCATGCTTACCGGCGAAACCGAAGAGGTGCGCAAGATCCGCCGCAACGTCATCCTCATGCAGATCCCCGTCATCAACCCCGACGGCCTCGATTGGGTGGCGCACTGGTATCGCGCGAACGTCCACACCCCCTACGAACTCGCCCCTCTGCCAAGCCTCTACCAGAAGTACGCCGGCCACGACAACAATCGCGATTACTTCATGCTCAACCTCGAGGAAACGCGCAACGTCACCCGCCTCCTCTTTCAGGAGTGGTTCCCCCACATCGTCTACAACCAGCACCAGGCGCCGCCCTCGCCCGCCCGCATCTTCATCCCGCCCTACGCCGAGCCGCTCAATCCCAATATCCCCGCCCCCATCATGGAAGGCATCAATCTCATCGGAGCCTCCATGAAAGAACGCTTCGCCCGCGAGCATAAACCCGGCGTCCTTTCTTACTGGGGCTTTGACGGCTGGTGGAACGGAGGCCTTCGCTCCGTCCCCGCGTTCCACAACATGCACGGCATCCTCACCGAAACCGCCGGTAACCTCGCCACCCCGCGCGCCTACAAACTCAGCGATCTCCCCGAACGCTTCGGCAACGGCATCCCCACCCGTGAGCCTTCCATCTTTTATCAGCGTCCGTGGCCCGGCGGCCGCTGGACCCTGCGCGACGCCATCGACTACATGCTGACCGCCGATTTCGCCATCCTCGAACTCGCCTCCAATCGCGCCCCGCACTTCCTTTACAAAGCCTGGGACCTCGCTCACGCCAATATCGAACTCGGCGCAAAAAGCAGCCCCTACGCCTACATTGTGCCCGCCGCCCAGTGGGACCGCTGGAGCGCGATGGAAATGCTGCGTCGTCTGCGGATGTCCGGCATCGTCGTCGAGCGCGCCAAAACTCCCTTCGAAGCCGACGGCAAACAGTATCCCGCGGGTTCTTACATCCTGCCCGCCGCGCAACCCTTCCGCGCCTACCTCGTCGACCTGATGGAGCCCCAGAAGTACCCCGAAATTAAAACCGGACAATCGGGCCCCACCAAGCGGCCCTACGACGTCGCCGGCTGGACCCTCCGCATGCTGATGGGAGTCCAGGTGGACCGCATCGAAGATCGCTTCAACGCTTCCCTCGACACACCCCCGGATATCCCCTTACCCGAACCATCCCTCGACCACCGCGACAACTCCTCCTTCCTCGCCATCATCGATCTTCTGAAGAAAGGCGCGAAGGTCCGCTGGTCCGCCGATGGAGCCGTCCTTGTCGAAGGCCGCGCCCCGAACGCCGCGATGGAAAAGGCCGCCTACGAACTCCACACCCCGCGCGTGGCGCTCTACGAACCCTACACCGCCAACATCGACACCGGCTGGACCCAATGGCTGCTCGATTACTTCAAAATCCCCTACACCCTTCTCCACAACCGCGACTTCCGCCCCGGCCTGAACACCCGATTTGACGCGATTCTGCTCGCCTCGCAAAGCCCTGACTCCATCCTTCACGGCGTGCGGCAAGGTGTCAGCCTCGCGGGACGCGCCCCGGGAGAAGTCCCTGCCCAGCAGCGGCCCGAATATACCGGCGGCATCAACATCTCCGGCCTCGCCGCCCTCGAGGAGTTCGTCCAAGCCGGCGGCACCCTCATCACCTTCGACTCCGCCTCCGGCCTCCCTGTCCAATTCTTCCCGCTTCCCCTGACCCCGCGCATCCGCGCAAGTTCCTCGGCCGGCGACTCTCCGGATACCCCCTCGGGTTTCTATTCGCCCGGCTCCATCCTCCGCATGACCGTGGACACCACCCACCCGCTGGCCTTCGGCATGCCGAAGGACGCATTCCTGTTCTCTTCCGGCGGCCAGGCTTGGGACATCAACCTCCTCCCCGAATTCAACCAGGGCAGCCGCGAAGTGAAGACCGTGGTCAGTTACGCCGCCACGAATCTCCTCGCCAGCGGCTGGCTCTCCGGCGAACGTCAGGTCGCCGGAAAATCCGCCCTCGTCGAAGCCCGCCACGGCAAGGGCCGCGTCGTCCTCTTCGGCTTCCGCCCCCAATTCCGCGGCCAGACCTTCGGCGCCTTCAAGCTCATCCTCAACGCCATCTACCTCGCCTCGGCCACCAGGTTGCAATAGCAAGCCTTTTCTTGCCCCTCTGCGCGCTCTGCGTCTCTGCGCGAAAATTCATTGCCTACACCGCCCGCACCCGAAAACAGTTCCCCTGTATGGATCAGTCCATTAAGAGCTGACCTTAAACCTCCGCGAGGGCCCTTGCTCCCTACCGCGAACCTACCGGCTCTCCGATCATCGCGCGTACTTTCCGCCGCAACCGCTCACCTTCCGCCCCACCCGCCAGCCCCGCCAGTTTCCGCATCACTCCCGGTTGCAGCCCATCCTCCTTCAGGCTCAATCGATAATACGCCTCCGCCTGCTCCCGCCTCCCGTCGCTCTCGAGCAACCCCCCGATCGCCTCATAGAGTTCCGGGTCTTTCTTCCCTTCGCCCGCCGCCTGCCGCAGCAATGGCCACGCCCTCTCCAGATACTCCGGATTCCGTTCCGCCACTCCCAGCCGCACGTACGCAAGCCCTAAATCGCGCGCCGCCGCTTCGCGTCCAAAGTACGAACGCATCACCGCCGGCGCCCCCTTCGACCCGGAAATCCGGTGATCCGTATACACCGTGTGCCCGCCGTCCGCCGCCCGCCCCTTCGGCATGTGGCATCCCACGCAGTCACCGTCCCGATGTGGCTGCTCATGGCAACTCCGGCACGCCGCATTGTAATCCGCCTTCTCTTTCCCGTGCGGATTGTGGCATGTCCCGCACCACAAACGCCCCCCCGAACGCTGCTTGCACACGCTCATCGCCAGGCTCTCCGCGTGCCCGTTCACCCGTACTCCCACCGCCGCGCCCCCGGTCATCACCTCCACGAACTCACCCAACTCGCGCCCTGGCCTGAATTCCTCCATCCGTTTTCCCACTCGCGCCAGCCGCACCCTCCCAGCCAAATGGCACTGCTCGCACACCGAATCCCGAAGCCGCGCCGGCAGCTTGCGCGGATTCACCAGCCCCTCATGCGACTCCGCGTCCCCATGGCAGCGCGCGCACTGCACTCCGTGCACAACCTCCGCAAACTGATTCACTGTCCCCGGGGCCGCCTTCGCGCGCGTGGTGTGGCAGGAAAGACACTCCCCCGTAATCGGCCGCGAAAAATCCGGCTTCTTATCCCGTTCATACCCCGGCGGCAGATCCCACGCCTCCCGGTTCGCGTAATAGCCCACCGGCGCCTGGAACAGGTGCCCTCCCGAAGAATACGCGAAGCTGCGCCCCATCCTCCGCGAACCGATAAACAAGGTCAACTCCACTTCCCCGCCCGGCCACCGCAGCCGCAACCCATCCGGCGCCGCCGTCACCGCAAAGGAAAACCGCCGGATCGTCCCACTGGACTCCCCGGCGGCTCTCACTACCCCCGAACTGTTCGCCATCGGCGTCCGCTCGAACCGCTCCACAATCTCCTTGTGGCAGTCGGCGCAGATCAGAGCCGCGGCAAGAATCAGCACTTCACCAGCACTCTCCAGAGAACATTCGTCAATGTTCCTTACAATCATCGGCGCGCGGCTGCTGCGCGCAAGGCGCGTCGCCGCGCGGCTAGTGCTCAGAACATCATCTTCAATCCGAACTGGATGACGCGAGGCGAATTCCCCAGGCCGCCGATCTTCCCGAAGTTCGCCGCGCTCAAGTCCGTCGTCGGAGCGCCGAACACCACCCGGTTGAAGGGGTTGCTGATCTCCATCCGGAATTGCAGGTTGAACCGCTCGGCGATTCGCGTGTCCTTGAACGCCCCGAACGATTCGTTGATGAACGCGGGTTGCCGCACCGGCAAAAACACCGGAGTGTTCCCGAACGTCAGCGGAGCCGGCGCCGAAAACGCGTCCCGGTTCAAATAAGCGTCCCGGTTGGGATCGAAACCGCCCGGACCCTCCGGCGCGCGCACCGGTTGCCCCGTATAGTTCGGCCGCAATCCCCCGTTGCCGATGATCGAGTTGATGTTCGGCGTCGAAATCGCCAGCGGGTATCCGCTCGAATACGCTCCTACGCCGGACACGCTCCATCCGCCCAGCCAGCGATGCCGGAACGGGATCGCATAGTTGAAGCTCAGCGTCAAAATGTGCGTCTGGTCAGAGGCATAGAGTGATTTTTCCCGCAGATAGTAGTTCTGCCGGACCACCCCGCCATGCGTATCCGAAAAACCGGCCCCGTCGGAAAGCTGTTTGCTGAACGTGTACGCCAGCGTCGAAGCAAGCCCATGCGAAAACCGCTTGTCCATCTTGAACTGGAACGAGTGGTATGACGTGTTCGCATAGGGCGCCGCCACCGTGCTCACGCCCGTGTACTGCGGAAACCGCCTCAGCGATTGCGCCACCGTCGCCCGCGTGCCGAACTGCTGCGCGAAGCCGGGGTACGGTTCTTTAATCCCCGCCTGCTGCGCCAGCGGCGACGTGATCAGCGATCCCAGCAGCGTCGATCCCATGCCGTAGAACCTCGGATCCACCTGCGACAGCACCATGCTGTCGTACATGTTCGTCCCTTTGTTCGCCACGTACGCGCCGCTGAACAGCCATTCGTTGCCGATCTGCTTTTCCAGCGTCATGTTCCATTGCTGCGCATACGGAATCTTGCCGCCCGTGGCCCGCTCCACAACCGAAGCCCCCTGCGTGTTCGCCACCGTCGGCGAAATCAGCGGAGGACGGTTGAAGTTCTGCGGGAATCCATCGTCCCACCAGAACCCCGGCGTCAACCCGTTGTTCGCGCTTCCAAACGACGGTGTGATCGAGAAGCCCGTCTGCGGCAATCCCACGCCCTGGTTGATGTACTCTTTGTAGAAGATTCCATACCCGCCGCGAAGCACGGTCCCGCGCCCCATCTGGTAGGCAAAGCCGATGCGCGGAGCAAAGTTCTTGTAGTGCGTGTCGAAGAACTGCGTCCAGCCCTGCCTTCCCTGCCCGGTCCCGCCGAACACGTACGCGCCGGGCAGTCCGCCCGCGCCCGGGTTCGCCAGGCTCGGATCCATGTACGAAAGCCGTCCCAGCGGGTCCGACGTCGGCACTTGGATCTCGTACCGCAATCCCAGGTTCAGCGTCAGCCGCGGCGTCACCTTGTACGTATCGTCAATGAACCAGCCGTAGTACTTGTATCTTCCGCCCGGCAGCGAATCGCGGAAGTACGCGCTCCCGCTATCCACCGCGCCCAACAGGAAACTGGCGAACGCGTTCCCCGAATTCGCCACGCCCGGCATCTGCGTCTCGAAGTTCGAGAAGTTGAAACTCCCGCCGCCCCCGCCGAAGTTCCGGTAATTGTCCCTGTGCGTCTGAACTTCGAATCCCATCTTGATCGTGTGCTTGTTCTTTACCCACGTCAGATTGTCCAGAAACGCCAGCGTCGTGAAGTAATTGTCCGATGCGATATCATCGCCCAGCCGCGTGTAGCCCTGCGTGAACTGCACCGTCGGCGCAAGGTCGAACTGCACTCCGCGCAACCCCAGCTTCCCGCCGTCAGGCTGTGTCCAACCCTGGTTGTACCCCAGCGAGAAGTTCGGGTTCCGGAACCTCGAGAATCCCACGCCCATGTGGTTCAACATGTTGCCCGAGATGTTCCAGTCATAGTTCACGCGGATGATACGCGTCGTCACCACCTGGAAGTTGTAGTTCGCAATCGCCGTCGACCCCCCGATGGGCAGCAGCCGCGACGGCCCCGGGCTCTTCTGGCTCGGCCGGTCCGTGTAGTTGAACATCCCGCTCAACCGGTGGCTCGGCTTCAACTGGTGGTCGATCTTGAATCCTGAAGTCCGCTGGTCCGCCATCGGGCTCGCCAGTGGAGCAATGCTGTTGTTGGCGATGCCCGGCAGTTCGGCCGCCGGATAGAACGCGATCATCTTCGAACTGATACTGCTGAACATCGCCTTCGGAATGATGTTATTCGCAAACGGCGTGCGGGTGGCCACTCCGGCGGCGTCAAACTGCGTCGACCGCGGATCGGCGATCACTCCTTTTCCCGCCGCCGCCCATTCGCTGAAGTTGCCGCCTAACATGTTCGCCGTGGCGTTCGTGTTGTAACCGGCCAACTGCCCGCCCCGGATGTAGTATTGATCCAGCGAGAAAAACCAGAACGTCCGGTCCTTCCCGTTGTAAATCTTCGGAATCAGCACCGGGCCGCCCGCCGTGAATCCCCACTCGTTCTGCTTTCGGGGAGCCTTCGTCGTGCTGAAAAAGCTGCGCGCGTCCAGGTGATCGTTCGCCAGGAATTCAAACGCCGATCCATGCAACTGGTTCGTCCCGCTCTTCATCGTGAAACTCGTCACGCCGCTCAATGCATGCGTATACTCGGCGGAGTAGTTGTTCGTCACCAGTTTGAATTCCGCGATCGCGTCCACCGATGGATTCACTTCCGCGTCATTCGCCAAATCGCCTCGCGATAGCGAAATGCCGTCATAGTAAATCTGGTCGTTGAATGATCCGCCGCCGCCGATATGCTTCTCCCACGTGCTGCCCGGAGCGACGCCCGGCGACAGGAAAATAAACGCCGAAGGGTTCCGGATACCGCCGCCGAGCGTCAGCGGCAGGTCCAGAAATCGCTTGTTGTCAATCACCGTGCCGACGTCCGTCGATTCCGTCTGCACCAGCGAGGCATTCGCCGCCACCTCCACCGTCTGCGTCACCTCACCCACCTGCAGCGCGACATCCACCTTCGCCTGCTGATTCACCTCGACCTTGATCCCTTTCACCTCGGCCCGCCGGAACCCGGCTGACTCGGCGGATAGATCGTAGCTGCCCACGGGTAGACTGAAAAATGAGTACGCACCGGTGGTCCCGGTCGTAGTTGAGAATGTTGCGTTTGTCCCCTCGCGGACGATGCGCACCGTAACACTAGGCACGACAGCGCCCGAGGAGTCGGAAACCGTTCCCGCGATGGTCCCTCTGTCCACCTGCCCGAAGGCAACTGTCGACAAGGATGCAATCCATGCCAGCCGTACAATAGTTTTCATAGGGGTTGCTCCCAAGCGAATATTGGAGTCAGAATACCATTTGATTTTTCGAATAGCAATACTCGGTTTCCTCTTTTTTCAGTCATCGTTCAATTCACTTGAGCAAGGCAAACAGGCCTTTCGCGTCAAGAATTGGCCCGCCGCCGAACACCTTTTCACCCAGGCCATCCAATCCGCTCCCCGCGCCGCCGCCCCCTACAAATGGCTCGGCATGACCTATGCCGCCCAGGAGAAATATCTCCTTGCCGAAGAACCATTTCGCCGCGCCTGCAGCCTGGATCCCAAAGAGCCCCAGGCCTGCTACTACCTCGCCCGCACTCTGTTCCTGAACAACAGGTTTCCAGAGGCGTTACAAGCCTACGAACGCCTCCCATCCAAGAACGGCCCCTCCCTCCTCGGCATGGCCCTTACCCTCGACGCGCTCGCCCGCTTCCCGGAGGCCGATGTCTTTTTTCGCAAAGCCATCGCCGCCGGCGACAAACAGGCTTCCCTCGATTACCAGCAGTTCCTCCGTCGTCAGGCCGCTCCCAAACCTCGCCCCCCGGAACTCCGTTTCGAACCCATGGACTTACCCGCCTCCGTCCTCAATGGAGCCGCCGGAGCCATGCATCTGCCCGAAACCATGTTCGCCGGCGTCGCCGTTTTCGATTACGACAACGACGGCTGGCCCGATATCTTCCTCGCCAACGGAACCGC
Organism: Bryobacterales bacterium; assembly: GCA_020847895.1. Classification (GTDB taxonomy): domain Bacteria; phylum Acidobacteriota; class Terriglobia; order Bryobacterales; family Bryobacteraceae; genus CADEFT01. The sequence continues at coordinate 55 of JADLBG010000501.1, read as the reverse complement.
TCCCTGCGCCCTCCTTCACAACAACCACAACGGAACCTTCACCAACGTCACCGCC
>JADLBG010000500.1 GCA_020847895.1 Bryobacterales bacterium | reverse complement strand
CGGGCGAGCGAATCCCGCGGTCCGGCAAAAGGCGAGCAGGCATTGGATGTTCGGCCCACACCAGTTATCGATCTGACCCAATAGTTCGCTGGTTTCGTAGAACTGGAGGGTTGGGACCTCGTCATTCAGGGATTCGTTGGTGACGAAAGACTCGACAATCGCCAGGTCGCGAGTGACTTCGCACACACGTTCGAGCGCGAGCAGCGGATGCTTGAGGTGATAGAGCACGCCCATGAAGAAGACGATGTCGAAGACGCCGTTGCGGGGGATGCTCAAATCGTAGACATCCTGGACGTGATATTCGACATGCGAGCCAAGCAACTGCCGCGCCACGTGGAAGTTTTCCACTTCGGTGGAATCGATGGCCACCACCTCGGCGCCGCGCCGCTCCATTTCGAAGGCGAAGAAGCCGTCCCAGGCGCCGATGTCGAGCACGCGCTTGCCGGCAAGCGAAGCGGGGATGGGAAATTCGCTCACTCTTTCGTTGAGGACATCGAGCGGCAGGATGCCCTCGAGCACGCGCCCGTCCGGCAACGGGATGCTGTGGTAGAAGCCTTTGCGCATGAAGTCTTCCATCAGCATCCTGTTCCAGGCTGCGCATGATGGATCATTGGCTCGGATATGAGGCATTGCTCTCATATTCTGACATGCAGGACGCGCTCTGCCTGTGCCACAATCGCGCTTGATGAACGAAGCCGGACAGATGCGGGAGGATTGGAACCGCCGGGCGCTAGAGGACGCGCATTACTACGTGGCCTTCGGCCGCCACAATCAGGATGAAGAGGAGTTTCAGGCCACCGCCCGCGAGATGGTGTATGGGCTCGAGTACGAATTGCGGCGCTTTCCACGGGACGCGAATCGCAGGGCATGGCGGGCGTTGGAGATCGGCTGCGGCCCGGCGAGGCTGATGCGTCCTCTGAGCCGGCACTTCGGGGAGATCCACGGCGTGGATGTTTCCGACGAAATGGTCCGCCTGGCGCGGGAACGTCTGCGCGATATTCACCACGCCCATGTCCACTTGAGCGCGGGCGCGGATTTGCGCCACTTCGCGGATGAGTCCTTTGATCTGGTGTATTCCTACGCCGTGTTTCAGCACATTCCGGATAAGGATGTGGTGCTCGGCTACCTGAGGGAGGCGCGGCGGGTGCTGAAGACCGGCGGATTGCTGTGGTTCCAGGTGAACGGTCTTCCGGCGGGCGATGCTCCCCCGGACACGTGGGGCGGCGTGCGGTTTACAGCGGAGGAAATCCTCGGCTTCGCCAACCGCAATGACTTTCAGATGTATACGCTGGAGGGGCTGAATACGCAGTACATGTGGACGAGCCTCAGGAAGCGGGCCGCCGGGTGGTATGGTCAACTACCGCTGTCGCCGCCTCCTGCTTCGACACGCATTCGCAAGATCGTCAACCCGCACGGGACAGAACCAGTGGTGCCTTCGAGCGGCCGTTTTGCGTGCGCCTCGCTGTGGATTGACCACCTGCATCCGGAATGCGGCGTCAACCATGTTCGCGTCCGCATGGGGGATGGCTGGGGCTTTGCCAACTACATCGCGCCGCCGCTTCCAGGAGGCGAGCAGCAGATGAATGTCCTGCTGCCCGAAGGCGTGCCGACGGGCCTGGCGCCGGTGCGGTTGGAATGGCTTGGCCGGCAGATGGGACCGGAGGCCATCATGCGCGTGGTTCCGGCAAGTCCGCGGGTGCCGCGGTTGATCACGGTGGCTGATGCTACCGATCTGTTGCTGGGTCCCCTCATCCGGTCCGGTTCGCTGAAGGTGGTGATGGAGGAGCTAACGAATCCCGCCGATGCCCGTATACTAATTGATGGACGACCCGCCGGGGTGAGCATGGTGCACTGGTCCTGCCGCCGCACACCGCGCCTGGAGTTAGTCGTACCGCTAGATGAAACCGTCCGCCCCGGCTCTCACATCCTCGAGGTAACGGCGCGGAGCCAGCGCTATCCGCCCGTACACCTCCAGGTGGTGTAGACTGCCGTATACTGGAGTTGCGCGTGAAACATACCGCTGTCGTCATGTCATTGCTGTTTTTGGCCTGGACCGCCGGCGCCGCGATACCAGCGGCAAAGAAACGGCCCGCCGCCAAGCCCGCTTCCGGAACCACTTCGCACAGGTCCACGAGCGTTCACAAGACGGCCACCGCTGCCAGGAAGAGCACTCCTCAGAAACGGACGCGTATGACGTCTTCGAGGAGGCCGGCCGGCAATGCCAAAGCGTATACCCGATCCCGAACCACTACCAGATCCAGAACCACCGCTACAAGGAACCGCGGAGGCGTGCGATCCGCGCCCGCGCGGACCTACGGACAAGTGACGCCGACGCCGGACCGCTACCGCGAAATCCAGCAGGCGCTCGTTGAACGCGGGTACTTGAAAGGGGAACCGTCAGGCAAGTGGGACACCGAATCGGTGGACGCCATGCGCCGGTTCCAGCAGGATCAGAACATCGAAACCAGCGGCCAACTGGATTCGCTCTCGCTGATCGCGCTCGGTCTCGGCCCTCGACGGACGGCCGGCGCGCAAGCGAGGCCATAAATGATCATCGGTGTACCCAAAGAAATCAAAGATCACGAAACAAGAGTAGGGTTAGTGCCAAGCGGCGTGACCGCGCTGCGGGAGCACGGACATACGGTTCTGGTGCAGACCAATGCCGGCGCGGGCAGCAGTATTCCCGACGAGGAGTATGCCGCCGCGGGAGCGCGGATTGTCCCGAAAGCGGAAGAAGTGTGGGCGCGCGCGGATCTTGTCGCCAAGGTGAAGGAGCCGCAGCCCTCGGAAACGCAGTATTTCCGTTCCGGCCTGATTCTGTTCACTTACCTCCATCTGGCTCCATTGCCGGATCTTACCGCGGAGTTAGTAAAATGGCGGGTGAACTCGGTGGCCTATGAAACCATTCGCGAGGCCGACGGGTCCCTGCCGCTGTTGACGCCGATGAGTGAGGTGGCGGGCCGCATGTCGGTGCAGGTGGGCGCGCAGTACCTGGAGGCTCCCAACGGCGGCCGGGGCATTCTGCTGGGCGGCATCCCCGGTGTCGCTCCGGCCAATGTCCTCATCATCGGTGGCGGAGTGGTAGGCCACAATGCGGCGAAGATTGCCGCCGGTCTTGGGGCCGAAGTTACCCTCATCGACAAAAACCTCAACCGCCTGCGCGAAATCGACGATATCTTCAACGGGCACGTCATGACGATGGCTTCGAATTCCTCGACCATCGGTGAAGCGGTCCGCAATGCGGATCTCGTGGTGGGCGCGGTGCTGGTTCCCGGAGCCTCGGCGCCGAAACTCGTGCGGCGGGAGATGATCTCCGGGATGCGCAAAGGCTCGGTGATTGTGGACGTGGCCATTGATCAGGGAGGTTGCTTTGAAACCTCGCATCCCACCACCCACAGCGAGCCCACTTACTTTGTGGATGGCGTGCTGCATTACTGCGTGAGCAACATGCCCGCCGCGGTGCCGCACACCTCCACCATGGGGCTTACGAACTCGACGCTGCCCTACCTTCTGCTGATTGCCGAGCACGGACTGGAGCAGGCGTGCGGGCACAATCCGGCTATCGCCGAGGGAGTCAACACATACCAGGGGGAAATCGTCTATGGCGCGGTCGCCGAATCCCAGGGCCGCAATTGGCGCGAACTGTCGGCGGTAATGTAGAGTTCGTGAACTCAGCAGCGAAAGGGAAAGCCCCGGGCCGGTTCGGGTCCGGACGCCTTGCCAGTGACGGGCGATCCAACTAATCTAACAGGAGAGGTATTCATTCATGGACATCAACCGGCGTACTCTTCTGAAATACGGCCGCGCTCTGCCGCTTTTCGGCACGATCGCGCTTGACTCGATGTGGCAAAAGGCTCTGGCTGCAGGCAACAAGGCATCAGCCGGTAATGTTTACACCCGGATCGGGGTGCGTCCCTTTATCAACGCCCGAGGGACATGGACGTACCTGAGCGGTTCATTGGAACTTCCCGAGGTTCGGGCCGCTAAACAGGAGGCCGCGCGGCACTTCGTGGACATCTTCGAACTGCAGCGAGCGGCGGGCAAACGCCTGGCGGAACTCTCGGGAGCCGAATCGGGGATGGTCACCTCGGGCGCGGCCGGAGCGATGGCTTCCGCCGCCGCCGGTTGCATGGCCGGGACGGACCCTGCAAAGGTCTGGCAACTCCCCGACACGACAGGGATGAAGGGCGAAGTCATCATGGCTGGAGGACGCAGCGCGTTCGACAGCGCCATCCGCCTCACCGGAGCGAAACTCGTTGTGACGCACTCGCCGGATGAGATGGAGGCGGCCATCAACTCCAATACCGCGATGATCTATACCACGTCGCTCGGCGAGCGGCTGGGGAAGATCCTGGCGAGTGCGAAGAAACACCAGGTGCCGCTGCTGCTTGATGACGCCGCTGGAATCCCGCCGGTCGACAATCTTAAGAACTACGCGAAGATGGGCATCGATCTGTACTGCTTCAGCGGCGGCAAAGGTCTTGCCGGGCCGCAGTGCTCGGGCCTGCTGCTGGGCCGGAAGGACCTGATCGAGGCGGCGCTGGCGAATACGAGTCCCTGGGAAGGGGCCGTTTGCCGTCCCATGAAAGTGGGGAAGGAAGAGGTGATGGGCGCGCTGGCGGCGGTGGAGGCGTGGTCTAAGATGGACCTGAACGTGCTAAACCGGCAATGGAAGGAGCGCGTCGAGCGCATCGCCAAGCTGGTGGAAACAGTTCCCGGCGTCACCGCGGCCATCGCGATTCCCGAGGGCGGAAACCGCTACCCGACTTTGACAGTGAATTGGGATGAAGCCGGCTGGAACTACACGGTGGCCGATTGCGACCGGCAGTTGCGGGAAGGCGATCCTCGAATCGAGGTGCTCACCGCCTCCAACCCGAGCCTGGTTCCCGCCGTCAGCGGAAAGGATCCGAAGACGCCCCGGCATAATAAACTCCAGATCATCTCGATGACCATGCAGCCGGGAGAAGAGCTGATCGTCGGCAAACGTCTGCGGGAGTTGCTGAACGCCGCCCGCAAGAATGCCAAGGCATAGCGCCGGTCATTCCTCGCACTTGTTGCCGCGCACGGTGTTCGCCTCCCGCTTTACGCCGGGGGCGAACACGATGCAGTACTTCGACATGCCGTAGCCTTGGACGGTGTTGTTCTCCACGGCAATGCGCGCGGCGGGGGCGGGGCGTTCGGCGCCTTTCCCCAGATAAATACCGCTGCGGAGCAAATCCGGTTCGTCTTTCTTGTAGAGACAGCCGATT
>JADLBG010000499.1 GCA_020847895.1 Bryobacterales bacterium | reverse complement strand
CCTCGAGACGGTAGTAATCCTTCTGGAGAATGGGGTCGAACTTGTGGTCGTGGCACTTGGCGCAGCCTACCGTCAGCCCCATGAACGTCGAGCCCACGACATCGGTGATGTCCTGTAACAACTCCTGACGCCGCTGCATGAGGTTTCGCGCGTTCGATTCGTCGGGAAAATGGCGGTTGAATCCGGTGGCGATGAGCGCGTCGGGATCGTTGGGGTAGAGTTCGTCCCCGGCAATCTGCTCCTTCACGAAACGATCGTAGGGTTTATCCGAGTTGAGGGAGCGGATCACGTAGTCCCGGTACCGCCAGACATTCGGCCGGGTTTCATCGCTCTTGAAACCTTCGCTGTCGGCATAGCGGGCCAAATCGAGCCAGTGGCGCGCCCAACGCTCGCCATAATGCGGCGAGGCAAGCAGCCGGTCCACCACCTTCGCCCAGGCATTCGGAGAATCATCGGCGAGGAAAGCCTGCGTCTCCTCGGGTGTGGGAGGAAGCCCCGTGAGATCGAGCGAAGCGCGGCGCAGCAGCGTGATCCGGCCCGCCAGCGGATTCGGCTGCAGCCCCTTTGCCTCGAGTTTGGCAAGGATGAACGAATCGATGTCGTTCCGCAGCCAGCCTGTTTTCTTCACGGCGGGTACCGGGGGTTTCCTCACCGGCTGAAACGCCCACCACTTGCGCTGCGCCTGCGTAAATTCCTTTTGCTTGGGCTCATTCATCGGCGCGGTGTCCCCGGCGAGCAAGAGAGCGGCAAAACAACCGCCCGCGGCAACGGTGACAAATATGGCCCTACGTGACGGAATGTGCATGGAGACACTCCTCCCAGAATACGTTTCGCAGCGATTCTATCATGTATTCGCGACTGTTGGGGGGAAGCTATGCCACGCTATCTTTTAGACACTGTTGTCTTAATAGCGCAACGCTACAATGGGATCCACTTCGGTGGCCTTGCGCGCAGGCAGATTGCCCGCCACCAGGGCAACGGCGGCCAGTAGAACAGCGGCTCCCAACAACACCGCGGGATCCGTGCTCTTCACGCCATAGAGCAGCGATTCAAACAGACGGTTCGCCGCAACGGCGGCAGCGGAGCCAATCCCAATCCCGATCCCAAGTATAACCAGAACCTCGCGCAAAATGAGACGATGAATGTCGCCTCCGTCTGCGCCCAGAGCCATGCGGATGCCAATCTCGTGGGTGCGGCGCGCCACCGTATACGCCAGCACGCCATAAAGCCCGATCGACGCCAGCAGCGTGGCCAGACAGGCAAAAGCGGCGGCAAACATGAAATGTCGTCCCAGCGGATTGCGGTACTCGAAGTACCGCTTGGCGAACGTCTGATTGATGATGGCGACCTTCGGAGCATTCATCGAATCGGCCCGTGTGAACTCGCGGCCGGCAACCAATGGGATACCGAGGGTTGCAAAGAACGCCGGGCCGACCTCATTGAGGTATGCGTTTCTATCCGCTTCCCCTTCCGACGTGTAGCCCTCAACGGTGATGTTGTTCCAGGTATTGGTGGCGGCAATCAGCGGGATCTCAGCCGCCGATACCATCCGCACTCCCGGAACCGCGGCGAGGCGGTCTTCCAGTTGTTCGAACAGCGCAATGGTACGTTCCCTGTTGTAGTTGGCAAACTCCGGGCGGAGCGAGAAGGTCATCAGCCTGTCGCTCGAGAACCCCACATCGATACGCGTCATCTTGACAAGACTGGCGGCGAATAGCCCGGCCGTCACCAGCAACATTAAAGAGAGGGCCACTTGCGCGATCACGCCGGAATCACGGAAATACCGCGAGGAGCCTTTAGCTGCGGGCGTCAAATGATCCTTCAGTGTGGGCGCAACATCGGGTTTGGTGGCCTGGAGCGCGGGATAAAGGCCAAACGCCAACCCGGTGACCAGCGACACAGCCAGGCAGTATAACAGCACTCTCCCATCCAGTTGGGAGTTGATGAAGCCGCTCAGCTCTGTTGAAGGAATGAAGGAGATCAGCACGTCCAACGTCCACTGCGCTACCAGCAGCCCCAACAAACCTCCGGAGAGGGACAGCATCCACGATTCGAGCAGCAGTTGACGCACGAGGCGCGCGCGGCTGGCCCCAACCGACAACCGGATGGCGATCTCTTTCCGGCGCCCGGCGGCACGGGCAAGCAGAAGATTCGCGGCATTCGCGCACGCGATCAGCAGAACGAAAGCCGTGATGCCTATGAGCAGGGCGAGCGGCCTGGCAGCACCCTGGTGCGCCCAACCCCTCCCACTCGAACCGTGCTTAAGCACGATGCGCTTATTGAGGAAGCGATCAAGCAGCTTCTTGTCGGGGTGATTCAGCAGTTTCGCATCGTCCTGCTGCATGGCATGAAACGGCGAGTTGATCGCTTCGGCCGCGCGTTCCATCGTCATCCCGGGCTTGAGCCGCCCTACCGGCGTTACCCAATAGTCTTTGCGTTCTCCCATGCCGTTCCACTTCGGTGTCATCTGGGCCTTCATGGTGATGGGAACAAAGACATCGATTGGCCTTCCGAGCGTATCTCCATAAAAGCCCTTCGGAGCTACTCCAACAACCGTCATGGAATAGCCGTTGACCAGAATCGGCTGGTTGAGGACCTCGGGACGAGCCCCCAGCCGGTTGGTCCAGTAGCTGTGGCTGAGAACCGCTACGTAATGGCCTCCGGGAGTACGGTCATCCTCCGGCGTAAACAACCGTCCGAGGCCGGCCGCATTCCCAACAGATCGAAGTAGTTGCCGGAGACCAGGTGAATTTGGCCGGGCAAAGCCTGATTGTGGTAAGAGAGGCTGGCCGCAAAGGCGCGCATTCCCGCGATGCCCACAAACCTCGTCTGCTGCCTCTGAAGATCGCGAAACATGGGGTAAGAGAACGATGGCATTCCACTTTCGTCCGTGGAACTGTGGTCCTGCACAGGTCCCGGCTGATAAAAAAATACCAATTGCTCGGGGTGGCGAACAGGCAAACCACGCAGCAGAATCTGGTCCAGAATGGTGAAGATCGCGGTGTTAGCTCCAATGCCGAGCGCCAGAGAGAGCATCAGGACACCACTGACGGCAGGAGCACGGAGAAGGGTTCGGAGGGCAAAGCGCAGATCAGACACGGAGCCTCCCAGGACAACATCATGCCATGCCGGGAGGATTTAGCCTGAATTCCGAAGCTGAAGTGTACTTGGCACGTAAATGCTTGCGATAAAGAGGAGTGGAAGCAAACACGTCGGACAAACCGGTGCCGCGGGAAATGACTGCTCTGCTCTCTGGCGAGCGTG
>JADLBG010000498.1 GCA_020847895.1 Bryobacterales bacterium | reverse complement strand
CGACCGACAAACTGCTCGCCTTCCTGGAGGCTCTCTGATTATGCCGACTTCATCGCAGCGGTCCCCGCCCCACAGGCCGGGTTGCCAACACAGGTCGGCATAATCCGGACGTCGGCATAATGGGCCTTATGCCGATGTCGGCATAAGGCGCACAGCATGAAGCGCTACTACGGCGGCATCATCGCCGAACCCCAGGGCGTCCGGATCAAGGACAACTCGACCGGCGTGTGGGGCTTCAACCGTGCCAATATCACCAGTACGTCACTGGTGGCGGATTCGATCTACGACCAGATCGTCCCCGAGATCTACACCGACGGCGAGATGCCGGTGAACTGCAAGATCGCGGCGGGCCGGGATGAGAGCGACTTCTACGAGGCGTTGGGAATCGTCGGCGAAGGACCGATCATCGCGTACACTTCTTCGCACTATGAAGACCTGGACGGCGACGGTACCGCCGAGACGTTTGTTGGGAGCACGCTCGACGGGCAGGCGCACCATGGCTATCCGGCGAACAACTTCGGCCTGCGCCAGTGCTTCGGGACCGATCCCGCCGGCGCGACGGATTTCTTCTCGCTTGACCAGTCCGGCAACACCACTGGTGGCGACTGGCGGAAGGTCTATTCCGGCAACTCGACCTACAAGGACAACTTCGCGGCCGGAACCGCGTTCATCGTGATTCGCAGGTCGGACGCCAAGGGCCTGCAACTATCGAAACCCGGCGACCACGCCATGATCGGCAACGTGCTCCAAGGCATGAGCGGTTGGGTGTGGACCTCGCCTGGCGTCCGGACGCATGGGCCGGCGCTCACCAATCCGGTGTGGATTGCCATCAACATGCTGCTCCGCGCGCGCGGTCTCCGGCTTGGCGCGGGGGCCACGACCGAGCAGTTGGATCTCGCCGAGACGCTGTTCGACGTGGATGCGGCGATCGCAGCTGCCTCGATCTGCAACGAGTCGGTCACCAAGCTTGTCGGCACCGGCAGCGAGACGCAGTTCAAATTCCGAGGCGTGCTCCAGGAGGAGAAGCCGCTGCGCGACTGGCTCCAGGAAGTGCTGATGAACTGCCTGGGTTATTACACGTTCGCCTTCGGCAAGCTCAAGATCGGCATCCGCGTGAACAGCAGCACGGTGGAAGCATTCACCGCTGGGAACATCCTATTCCAGTCGCTCCAGTTGGCTCCGCTGAAACCGTCCTTCAATCACCTCACCGCCAACTTCGCCGATCAGGATTATCAGTTCGTCAATAACTCCGTCGCGGTGTACGACATCGACTACGCCACTCGGATCGGCGCGAATGCCGGCCCGCTGTTCCTGAAGTCGCAGGTGAACCTTTGCGGCACTTTCTCGAAGTCGCAAGCGGCGCGAATCATCAGCACCCGGTTGCGCGAGGAGTTGGGCGGCATCAGCGCAGCGGAGTGGAAGGCCGCGCGGATGATCTCGTTCCGGACCACCGTGCTCGCGCTCAACACGGAGCCGGGAATGGTCTGCTCAATGACCCACACCGACATGCCCGGTGGCTCCGGGGAGTTCCGGGTCACCGGTTGGAAGCTCAACCGGGACTTCTCGATCGATATCCAGGGCCGCACCACAACGGACTCGATGTACGACCTGGTCAATGGCCCGAAGCCCGCTGACGTGGATGCCTGGCCGGTGCCGGAGGAAATCTTCTACGATACCGGCGTCCCCGGAATCGTCACCGGCACTCCGAAACTGACCGACTATGGTTCCTTCGCAGTGGACGCCATCGAGATCCAACCGGACGCTGCCGGCAACCAGAACATCGCGGGCGCCACCGAGATCACGATGGGGCTGTACTACGTGGACGAGATCGCCACAGACCTGTGGGCCAGCCTCGACGCCGCCATCGACGCCGCAACCAATCCGGTGACTGTGAACTGCACCGTCAATCCGGACACCTCGCGCGTCTTCCGCGTGGGCGACTTCATCGTGCTCAACGACGAGGGCGCGGATGCGGGGCACAGTGGCCGGCGCTCATATGAGTGCGCTCAGATCGTTGGCCCAGGAGACACCGGCGATGTGGTGCCCACCGGCTCGTTCCAGATCCAGCGCGCCTATCCGGGCGTCGATCCTGGCTACGCTACCTTCGGCACGTTCCGCTGCGCGCATCTCGCCGGCATCCGGTTCTACAAGCTTGATCTGAAGATCTTCACAATGGCCGTGAAGCGGGGCTTCTTCCGGACACCGGGACTACCGCCCAGGGTGGTCGCCACGCTGCCCTCGGCCTCCATCGTGGCTGCGCTGGTCGGTGTGGCGAACCACTTCGGCTACGGCCCGTTCACCGTATTTCCGCTATCGCATCACAATGAGCCGTACATGCCTGGCGACCGGACATGCTCTGGCGGGGCGTACACGTTCCAGATCCAGGGGCCTCTTTCTGCCCAGGAGAATGTGGCGATGCCGATGAAGGTCCACGACGCGGCCTCGATCCGCTGCGTGTTCGCCTACGTCCAGCAGGGCACGAGCGACGGCCAGTGCGCATTTCTGGTGAAGTTCAGCCGGGATGACGGCGCGACGTGGCAATCACTGGAGTACATGGGGATCGCGCAGGCGCTGCCCACCGCGTACAAGAACACTTACGACTTCCTGGTGTACAACGAGGGCTACGGGACGCCGGAGACGCGCAGGCTGCCCTACAACGACTTCGGCATCATGCTGGCAGATCCGGTGACCGCGACCGAATCGCCCCAGACGGTGCAGGTCGCCTCTTATGGCGCGAACCGCCTTGGTCTCGAGGTGGGCGAGTTTGTCCATGTGGGGCCTGGCACTTCCAACGAGGAGTATGTGAAGGTGAGTGCCGCCCATCCGGACAACCAGACGTTCACGGCGATCTTCACGAATGACCACGCTGCTGGCGAGAACGTGCGGCCCACCATCTGGCCCACGCCGATCCTGTACGAAGGCGACGCTCTCGCGTTCGACACTCTGTCGGTGGCGTCGCCCGATCCGGGGAGTGATCTGACGGTGGTAATTCAGACGTGAGGTGTAGTTCTGGGCTTACGGCAGCTTCTCGCCAGTATACGGCGAATACTTCCATGTATCGAACATTGCGCAACCGAGTTTGTCTTTACGCGCGGGACCTAAAAACTCGACTGTTTTGACTTTCATCAAGTCTATCTTTTGATCACCGTCATCGTCATTGTAGGTGAACATGACCCGACAATCCCATGCAGGGGTCGACTGGTCGAGTTCGCCAGCACAATTCATGCCAGTGAACTGAACTGGAACCTCTGTGCCATTCTTCAATACGATCGTGAACTCGCTGTTGCGAGTGCGCATCGAGCCAGTTCCCTTAATTACTGCGATTGAGTCAGTCCATATGCGACGCGTTGACGCCCCTCCGTCTGCTCGGACCACATATTGGTGGGTGCCAAATGAATTGTTGGCCTCGATGCCGAACCCGCGTAGCATCACGTTTCGAGACGCGTCGTTCAAGAACGTGACCTTGACCATCACAGGCGAGAGGTGGCCACTCTGCTCAACCACTTTGGGTGCCTGCTGACCAAGCAGCGGCAACCCACAAATCAAAAAGGGTAAGCATTTAGACCCAATACTGTTCACTTAACGATTCTGATCCGCTTGGCGACGTCAAGGCGACGAGTGCGTTGGGGTGCTCGCGGCCGCAACGGATAGTTACTCATCTTCCGCTTCACTCCGCGCGGGTTGATGCGAT
>JADLBG010000497.1 GCA_020847895.1 Bryobacterales bacterium | reverse complement strand
CTTCGATGTGCAATTCCAGAGTGAGAACACCAATCACAGGCATGTGGATAGATAGTGATACTTCGAGATTATCATCGAATGTATGACCGGGCTTCCCCTATACCTGTTTGCCTTCCTTTCCTGTGCTTTCGCGCAGGATGCCCTCATGCAGCGGCCCGAGGTGAGGAAGGCGCTCGACTATCTCCACGCTCACGATGCCGAACACCTCGAAAAACAGATCCGCATCGCCGAAATCCCCGCTCCCACTTTTCACGAGGCCGAGCGCGCCCGCTTCCTCCAAGCCGAGTTCCGCCGCGTTGGCCTCGAAAACGTAGAGATCGACAAGCAAGGAAACGTGTTGGGGTGGCGGCCCGGTAAGTCTCCGAAAGCGATGGTCGTGGCGGCGCATCTCGACATCTCCTTCTCTCCCGGCGTGAACACGAAAGTGCGCAAAGAGTCAGGCCGGTGGTTCGCGCCCGGCATCTGCGATGACAGCCGCGGCCTCGCCGCTCTGCTCGCCATCGTGGAAGCCCTGAACCATGCCGGCGTCGCCACCGCCCACACCCTCCTTTTCGTGGCGAATGTGGGTGAAGAAGGACTCGGAGACCTCAATGGCATCCGCTATCTCTTCGGCCAAAGCCCGCACAAGTCCCGGCTCATATCCTTCCTTTCCATCGACGGAACCTCGCCCGCCCGCATCGTGAACGGCGGAACCTCAGTCAAGCGCTACCGCGCAGTCATCCGCGGCCCCGGCGGCCACAGTTACGGCAACTTCGGCCGGCCCAATGCCATTCACGCCGCGGGCCGCATCGTCGCAAGTCTCGCCGCCATGGACGTGCCCCAGCGCCCCAAGACCACTTACAGCGTCGGCAAAATTCAGGGCGGAACCACGGTCAACGCCATCGCCGAGGAGTGCGCCATGGAGGTGGACCTTCGATCAGAAGATCCCGGCGAGTTGGACAAACTCGAACTGCGGTTTCTCGAAGCCGTGCGGACGGGTGTCGAACAGGAGAATAAGTTCCGCCAGGCTTCCTCCGAACATCTCACGTTTGAAACCAAACTCGTCAGCCATCGCCCCGGCGGGCAGACGCCGGCTTCGAGCGCCCTGGTCAAGTCGGCCGAGTGGGCATCCCGTACGACCGGACATACACCATCGCTCTCCTTCGGCAGTACGGATTCAAACCTGCCCATCAGCCTCGGCATTCCCGCCATCACCCTCGGCGGAGGAGGCGTTTCCGGAAACGCCCATTCCCTTGCCGAGTGGTTCGACCCTCGCGAGACGTGGAAAGGTCCACAGACCGTTCTGCTCACCATCCTAGCGTATGACCCGCAGGCAAAATAGCCTTTTTGGGGGATATTAGTCACGGTAACTTTGCTGATGCGGAGGCGTCTCTTGTTCTACATGTCTCGCGTCCTTTTGTTGCTGGGGTATTTGTGCCTCCACATCGCCTTTGCTCAACCGGGCGAAGACGCCGCCGTCGTGGCCAAGAGCGACTCCGTCGTGGAACTCAGCAGCGGCGAGACGCCTGCATTGCCCGACTGGAGGATTCGCCGGCATGTCCTTCTGAGGCAGATGTTTGGACCGCAGGCCGTGCTCGAAGTGCTTCCCGGGCTGGCCTTCGATGAGGCTCGCGGCTTCCCCGGAGCCTGGGGCCGCGGCCCAACGGGGCTGGCGAAACGCTTTGGCAATCAATACGGACAGTTCGTTATCGGCGAGTTCATCGAGTTCGGTGTCTCATCCATCCATAACGAAGACCCGCGGTATTTCCGGCTCGGCGACGGCACTGCCTGGCAGCGGACCCGGCATGTATTCAAGAATACCTTCCTCGCCCATCACGCTGACGGCTCACCCGGTATGACTCTCGCTGCCGGCAGGATTCTCGGAGTCTACGGAGCATGGGGCGTGGCTACCCGCTGGAATCCTCCGGCACAGCAGACCGTTGGCCAGTTCCTGCTCTACGGCACCGTCGGGATGCTCACCAAGACCGGCGGCAATGCCATGCGCGAGTTCTGGCCCGACGTGAAGCGGCGGTTCTTCCACAAGAGCAGGCAGGACTGAATCCTACGCCGCTTGCATCACTTCCGATGCCGTGGCCAGCTTGCCGCCGCGCGACTGGAACTCCGCCATTATCTTCGCTGCCTTATCACGATTGAGGCACTTGACGGCATCCGTCACAAGCTCTACGGGCTTGCCCGTTCGCAGAAGACCGAATGCCGCGTTCTTGACGCAGATCTCGGTGACAACACCATATACGACAAAACGATCCGCGGCGAGGATGTCGAGCAGACGATGGACGTTTGCATTCGCAAAGCAATCAGTGGTCTGCTTTTCGAGCAGCACCTGACGCGCCCCGCAAAGCTTCACTTGCTTGAGCGAACTCGGGATCACAATCCGCTTTTCGAGCAGCGTAACCTGCGGCTTCGCCTGTCCCACTGTCCCGGCGACACAGTGGGGAGGCCAATTCTGAAACTCCGGGTCGTCTTCAGCATGCGCATCCATCGTGGAGACCACGGTGAAGAACTCTGACTCCGCCCAATGATTCAATTCCCCTACGAGATTGACGATCTTCTCCGCGCCCGGCACGTAAAGCGCCCCAGCCGGGAAGAGGAAATCAATCTGCGTGTCCACGTCAAAGAACACGGTTCTCATGACGATACACCCGTTGGACCCTTCCGCACCCGTTCCGACAACGAGACGAGCTCCTCACTATAGTGCACACTCCAGTGTTGCTTGGCGTCAAACAGGATGCGCAAGGCCCCGGGCAGTTTGGAGACGATTTCGATAGCACGCGAGATGGCCGAGTGCGCGTCTGGCAGCGGGT
>JADLBG010000496.1 GCA_020847895.1 Bryobacterales bacterium | reverse complement strand
TTCTGGGACAAGGTTTTCCCCATCAACAAGAACCTCTGGACCAGTTCGTACTCCGTGTTCATGGCGGGCCTGGCGCTGGTTACCTTTGCCTGCTGCTACTGGCTCATCGACATCAAGGGCTGGAAGCAATGGTGCCGTCCATTTGCCATTTACGGCTCGAACGCGATCGCGGTCTATGTGCTTGCGGGCGTGGTTTCGCGGCTACTCGGCATGCTCGGCTGGCGGGCCCCTCTCTATGAAGCTGCCGTGAATGTTTTCGGCGGCCCCAACGGATCTCTGGTCTACGCCATGGGCCACGTGCTGCTGCTCTACATGGTGGCCTGGGCGCTCTATCAGAAACGGTGGTTCCTGCGCGTATGATGCGGCGGCGCGACTTTCTTGCCGCCGCGGCGGCCAGTCCGCTTGCCGCGGCAACGCTCGGAGTGAAGCGGCAGGTCTTTCTTCCTTCGCCCGGCAAGGGGACCGCGGTGATGGCGTACGCGTATTACACGAAGCCGGCCGGCGGCGACATGATCTCCGTGGAACAACGCCTGTCGCGATCCGATACCATCGATATTTCTTACTACCGGAAATCCTCGGACAACGGACGCACGTGGAGCCAGCCGAAGGCGGTCCCAACCCGTGAGAAACGGCCTAGCGGCATGTGGCGCAAGCACCCCCGCGCCGCGTATGTGGATCCCCGTACCGGCCGCCTCCTCCAGTTTTGGCTGGAAGGTGTTCTTCCTACGGACGATCCGCTGGAAGGCATGAAGCAGTGGAATGTGTACTACCGCGTAGGGGAGAACGGCGAGGCGCGGCAAGTGATCGCCGAGGGCAGGGAGTTCGGGCCGCGCCATCCATTGCCGGCCGTATACACGGGTAAGAACTCCATGATGCTGGGCGATCTGCCTTGCATGCCGGTGACCACCAGGGACGGCACGATCCTGCTGCCTTTGGAGATCACGCCGATCGGCCCCAACGGCGAATATTACAATCCAGGCGGCGGCTACACCTACAGCGATGCCGCCCTGGCATTGGGCCGGTGGAAAGGCGGCCGGCTGGTGTGGCAAGCCTCCGAACACATCGTGGCCGATCCGCGGAAGAGCACTCGCGGCATGGTGGAGCCGACGGTGGAAATTCTCGACGGCGGCCGCGTGCTGGTGGTGATGCGCGGGTCGAACGACAAGAAGCCGGAGTTGCCGTCCTACCGCTGGGTCGCCTACAGTTCCGACGGCGGGCGCACCTTCACCAAGCCCGCTCCCTGGACTTACGACACCGGCGAGCCGTTCTTCTCGCCCAGTTCCTGCTCGCAACTGTTGAAACATTCTTCCGGCCGGTTGTTTTGGCTCGGAAACATCACGCCCGCCAACCCGCGCGGCAACCGGCCGCGTTATCCATTCGTGATCGGAGAAGTGGACGGCCGCACAGGGCTGCTCGGAAAGAAGTCCGTCCGTACCGTGGACGGCCGGCAGCCGGGCGAATCCGATATTCTCACTCTCTCGAATTTCTTCGCGCATGAAGACCGCGAAACAAAAGAGATCGTGCTCTACATGACGCGCCTGTTCGCGTTCCCCAACGGATGGGAGGGCGATGGCATGATCTATCGCATCGAGGTATAGGAATGAACCGGCGCCAATTTCTGTCGGCCGCCTGCGGCGCGCCCGCTCTGCTTCGCGCGCAGAGCAAACGGCCGAACATCCTGTTTCTTCTCGGGGACGACCATCGCTGGGATGCGCTGGGGTGTATGGGCGACCCCGTCGTCAAGACGCCGCACATCGACGCCCTCTCTTCGCAGGGTGTGACGTTCACGCGAAATTTCGTGACCACGGCGATCTGCGTCACCAGCCGCGCCAGCATTTTTACTGGCCTCTACGCCCGCACGCACCGCATTCTCGAATTCCGGAACTCCTTCTCGCCCGAACTCTGGGCGCGCACGTATCCGATGCTGCTGCGACGGGCCGGCTACCGTACGGGATTCATCGGCAAGTTCGGAATTGACGGCGGCCAAGCGCCAGCGGAGGATTTCGATTACTGGCGTGGCTTTCAAGGACAGGGCCAGTACTTCCCAAATAAGGACGGCAGGACGCACCTCACTACCATCCAGGGCAACCAGATGCTCGAGTTTCTGCAAGCTAGCAAGCCGGATCAGCCCTTCTGCCTTTCGGTCAGCTTCAAAGCGCCGCACGTACAGGACGAAGACCCGCGGCAATTCCTGTACGATCCTCAGGATGAGTCGATGTACAAGGACGTGCACATCCCGCTGCCGCAAACTGCCGCGCCGCAGTACATCGAACAGCTTCCGTTATCCGTGCAGCGCTCGGAAGGGCGCCGCCGGTGGGCCGTCCGGTTTTCGACGCCGCGCTTGTATCAGGAATCCGTGAAGGGCTACTACCGTCTGATCAGCGGCGTGGACCGGCAAGTGGGCCGGGCGGTGGAGGAACTGCGGCGTCTCGGGTTGGCGGACAACACCATCATCATCTATACGGGCGACAACGGGTTCTATCTCTCCGAGCACGGGTTGGCCGGCAAATGGCTGATGCACGAGGAATCCATCCGTACGCCGCTGGTCATTTGCGATCCCCGGCTCGAGAAAAACAAGCGCGACCGCAAATACAGCCAGATAGTTCTGAACATCGATCTCGCTCCTACCATGCTCGACATGGCGGGCGTGCAGCATCCCGCGTCCATGCAAGGCAGGAGCCTGGTTCCGATGGTTTCTGGTACAGTTCCCAAATGGCGGAGCGAGTTCTTCTATGAGCACCACTTCCGCAACAACGGTTGGATTCCCTCCACCGAAGGGGTGCGCACGAACCGCTACAAGTACACGAAGTACACCGACGAACCAGGAACCGTGGAGGAGTTGTACGACCTCGAGGTGGATATGCGGGAGGAAACGAATCTCGCGGAGAATCCGAAATATCGCCCGCGCCTGGACGCGCTGCGGGTGCGCCGCGAGGCATGGCTGCGGCGCCTCGATGAGTGGCGTCCGGATCAACCGTGGAGCGACCCGAGTTGAAAGGAGATCGTTAGTGAACCGCTTCCTGATTCTTACGATTTGTACCTGCGGGCTGTTCGCTCAGCAGCGAGCGGTGCCGCCGCGGTTCCGCTCTCCGGAGGTTTCTCCGGATGGGCGCATTACGGTGTGCTTCCTGGCCCCACAGGCGAATGAAGTGAAACTACACGGCGAGTGGATGGCGGCGGGGGAGAATGCGCCGCTCGAGAAGGGAGGGAACGGTATCTGGAGCGTGACTGTTGGTCCGGTTAAACCGGAGTACTACTACTACTCGCTGATTGTCGATGGCGTCACGGTCATAGATCCGAAGAACCCGGCGCTTTTTCAGGGCGTGCAGGACCCGTTGAGCATGGTCAGCGTGCCTGGTCCGGAGGCGGATTTCTTTGCCTGGAAAGATGTGCCCCACGGATCGGTGCATGTTCACTGGTACCAATCGAAGGCTGTGGGCAAGGGACGCCGCATTCACGTCTACACGCCGCCCGCCTACGAAAAGCATACGAAATCGAAATATCCGGTTTTGTATCTTCTGCACGGCTCCGGCGACACCGACCGCGAGTGGGTGGAGGTAGGCAAGGCGAACCTCATCCTCGACAACCTGATTGCCGGGGGGAAAGCGACGCCGATGATCATCGTGATGCCTGACGGGCATGCCGTGGACCCGAACTCCGCCGATCCTTCCGCGCGGCGGCAGAATACCGCAAAATTCGAGGAAGACCTGCTGGGCGATGTCATGCCGCTGGTGGAATCCACTTACCGCGTGGCTTCGGGCTCCCACAACCGCGCCCTTGCAGGGCTTTCCATGGGCGGCGGGCAAACGCTGGCCATCGGGCTCACGCATCCCGGCCGGTTCAGCTTCCTCGGCGTGTTCAGCGCGGGCGTGGGCTTTGGATCCAGCCCGGAAGCGGCCAAACAGCAGTTCGAGGAGCGCTACGCGACCGCGCTCACCGCGCCGGAAAAGTTAAACAAGCAGACGCTGCTGTTCTGGATCGGCATCGGCAAGGCCGACACCGGGCTCCCATCAGCGAAGTTATTGGACCAGACGCTCACGCAGCACAATGTGAAGCATGAGTTTCACGTATCCGACGGCGCGCACCAGTGGTGGGTGTGGCGCCATTACCTCGCGGATTTTGCCCCGTTACTGTTCCGCAAGGCCTCTTAAACGCTCCGGCCAACGGTTACCCTTCACCCGATCGCCCGCCCAATCGCCTCCGCGATCACGGCCCCATGAAACCGCCCGTTCTCAATGAATATCTCGTTCGTGTGCACCCCTGCCACCACTACCCCCGCCAGGTAGATCCCTTTGCGCTCGCTCTCCAGCGTGTCCGGGTTCGTGCGTGGTTTCATCGTCGCCGGGTCAAGCTCAATTCCATGCTGGGACATGAATTCGAAATCCGGCCGGTAGCCCACCATCGCCAGCACGAAATCGTTCTTGATGGCCACCTCCCCCTCCGGTGCGCCGATCACCAGCGAATCCGGCAAAATCCGCTTCACGCTGCTGTTCAGATACCCCTTGATCT
>JADLBG010000495.1 GCA_020847895.1 Bryobacterales bacterium | reverse complement strand
CAAAGCGCGCGTCAATGGATACACGATTCCGCTGTTGATCAGCCCGTCCAATTTCTGCTGCCGGTAGTAAGGAACCGCCAGGTCGCAGCTTCCCTCCATCAACGGCCGCACCAGGCCTTGAATCGATTCACCCCGGATACTCTCCAACTCGGACCCGATCAACGCGCACGCATTGCCTCCCACCTTCTGGCACACATCGAACAATGCTCGCCAGGGATCGCCCGCCCCCCGCCCGATGCCGGCTAGACGGTCCACCTCGGGCAGCGGCAACGCCAGAAGACGCACCCGGTCTTCCTCCCCAACACACCCGCCGTCAGGGATCGTCGCGTCCGAATGCACAATCAACATCCTTCCCGCTTCCGCCAGCGGCCGCACTGCGTCGCTGGTCCTCTGGATCGCCCTGCGCACCGCTTCCTGCCCGCCCGCTGCTCCCAGCCCGATCACCACAGCCGCTTGGCCAATGCGCTCCAGACTCTCCTTTGCCTCAACCGCTCTTGCTTCATCCACTACTTCCTTCTCCTTGCCCCTTTGCCCGGTCCTTCATATCTCCAGGGAAAGAATGCCCAGCAACGGGATTCGGATCCACGCCGGACGGTTGTTCAGTTCATACCGAAGCTCGTACAGCGCTTTGTCCAGCAGATAAGCCTCGAGCAGCGCGCGGATCCCTCGCCTGTCCGCCGGAAGAAACTCCGCCTCCCCCGCTGTCCCCAGATACACCCGCAGAAACTCCGAAGCCGTCGCGCTCTCCCACAGCCGCCCCCAAGGCGCCAACCGGCTGTAATCGTCCGGACGCCGTGTTGTATAGTTCAACAGCGACGCGTACGCCGCATAGCTGAATGACCGCAGCATCCCCGCCACGTCCTTCAGCGGAGAATGCTTCGCCCGGCGCTCCTCCAGCGGCCGCGCCGGCTCGCCCTCGAAATCCAGAATCACGTAATCGTTCTTCACCCGCAGCACTTGGCCCAGATGATAATCGCCGTGGATCCGCGTCCGAAGCCCCCCTGCCTCCAGGTTCTCCACCGCATGAAAACGCTCCAGAAACTGCCGCCTGTGGTTCAACACGTACCCCGCCTGCTCCACCGCCTCGTCCGGCAATTTCGATAGGTTCTCCTTCAGCGTGTCCAGCACGGCTTGCGCGTGCTCCCGCAACTGCCCGCCAAGAGCACGAAGATAACCCTCATCAATCGGCTCCGGCTTCATTGCCGGATTGTCGTTCGCCGCGCTCAGCGCCGCATGCATTTCGGCCGTCCTCTTCCCCAGGATCGCCGCCGAATCCAGATAAATCCCCAGATGCTCCCGCGCCGGCACGGACGGTTCGCTTTCCGATAGTTCGAAAATGGACTTTCCCCTTATGCCGTCTCCCGGATACGCCATCGGCGCGCAGTCCTCGTAGTAGTGGTCCAATTGCTCCAGCGTGCATTTCCACCCGTCCCCTTCGTTCGCCACCAGCCCTTGCACCATCGCCAGCGTCGCCGCTTCCTGCCCGCTACGGGCGTATTCCAGCGCGCCCGCAAACGGCGGAATGCGATCGAACCCCGCCTTCTCCGTCAGATATTGCCCGATCTCGCAATCCGGGTTCGGCCCTGCTTCCTGCCGCCGGAACAGCTTCAATATAAGCCGCCCGCCATACAGAATCGACGTGTTGCTCTGCTCGGCCGCCCCGCGCGCCGCCGCCAGCGGTCCGCTCGATGCCCCGCGCGCCTCCGCGTACGCCCTGCCCGCCATTCCGCGGATCACGCCTCGCTGTGTGGGAAACTCCTTCCCCTCCTCAATCGCGGACAACAGCGCGGCGTTCGCCCCCTCGTCAAACGTCGCATCGTACAATACTCCAGGCCCCTTCGGCGTGGAAACCGGACACAGAATCCCGTTCGGGCTCGCCTCTTCCACCTCTTCCGCCTCGTGCCCTGTCGCCATCATCAGCGGAAGAAAGTAAGTCTCCGCCGGGCCGCTTTCAAATTGCGCCTCCACCAGCGCCAGCGCCCTTTCCCCACTCTCCCATGCCGCCCAATCCACAACTGCTACTGACCGTATCCGCCGCGACTTGCTCCCATACCAGCGCTGCTTCACCAGAAACCGCGGCAGCACGCTCCCTTCCAGCATCTGTCGCGACGCCCCGCCCAGCAGGCTCCCCACGCTCGCGCCCGCCGGAAGAGGCTCCTCCACGAGCGGCTCTTCCACCGTCTCCCGCACCCGCTGTAGCTCGAACCACAAAAAACCGTACGGCCCCAGCGTCAGCGGATACGGCCGCTTTGTAATCACCGGAAAATCCACATAACCCAACATCTCCACCGGCTTCAACCCCTCCAACTCGGAGAGGTCCAGTTCCACCGGCTGCGCGAATCGCGACAGGTTCGCCACGCACAACACCTGCTCTCCCTCGAATCGCCGCACATACGCCATCACCTTCCGGTTCGAAGGATGCAGAAACTCCATCGTCCCCCGTCCAAACACCCGGAACAGCTTCCTCAGCGCGATCATGTTCCGCATCCAGTGCAGCAGCGACGATGGAT
>JADLBG010000494.1 GCA_020847895.1 Bryobacterales bacterium | reverse complement strand
GCCGCGGATGGTCGAGTTCCTTCATCACCAGCGCGCGCGTCACCTTCGGCATGTGCTTGCGCAGATCGTTGATGTGACGCTCGCGTTCCACCACTCCCGGATCGAGGATGGAGCCTGTTCCGGGAATGGATTGCCTGTACTGGTTCAGTTCATTCTCGAGCAGTTGAAGCTGCGCCTCCCAGGCGTGGTAGCGTTTCAGATCATCGGGCGAACCGACGGGGAGAAACGGCTTGTTGAAATCCTTGCGGTCGGCTTCCTTATCCACTTCATCCACGTTGTTGAGGAACGCGAAGAGTTGATAGAACTCGCGCTGCGTGAAGGGATCGTACTTGTGGTCATGGCAGCGCGCGCAGCCCACGGTGAGTCCCAGGAAGGCCGCGCCCGTGGTCATCACCCGGTCGGCCACCGCCTCCACCCGGTATTGTTCGAAATCGATACCGCCCTCGTAGTTCGATGGAGTGTTGCGGTGGAAGCCCGTGGCGATCAACTGCGCCTGGGTCGGATTGGGGAGCAGGTCTCCAGCCATCTGCTCGATAACGAACTGGTTGAACGGCTCATCCTTGTTGTATGCGTTGATGACCCAATCGCGGTAGAGCCACATACCCTCGCGAGGAGCGTCGATGGTGTAGCCGTCGGAATCGGCATAGCGCGCAACGTCGAGCCAGGCGCGCCCCCAGCGTTCGCCAAAATGCGGCGAGGCGAGCAGACGGTCCACGGCGCGTTCGTACGCCCCGGGGCGCTTATCGGCGAGGAAGTCTTCCAATTCCCTGGGTGTTGGCGGCAGCCCGACCAGATCGAGGCTCACCCGCCGCAGCAGCGCGGCGGGATCGGCTTCCGGCGATGGCTCGATCCCCGCCTTTTCGAGCCGGGCAAGAATGAAATTGTCGATTGGGTTTCTTATCCAAGCCTGATTCTTCACAACAGGGATCGGCGCGCGCTTGGGCGCCTGGAACGCCCAGTGGTTGGCGCCGGGACGCTTCGATTTACGCAGCGCCTCTGGCATCGGTAGGCCGTCTTTGATCCACTTTTCGAGGATGGCGATCTGCTCGTCCTTCAACTTGCGGCCGGGAGGCATCTTCAAATCGCCCGTCTGGCGAATGGCATGAACGACGAGGCTCGCTTCCGGATCACCGGTCTTCACCGCCGGACCGCGATTGCCGCCTTTCTGAATGGATTCGAGAGTTTCAAGCGACAGACCGCTGGTGAGACTCTTATCCGAGTGGCAGGGGATGCAGTTCGCGCGCAGCACCGGCTGCACCTGCGTCTCGAAAAAGCCAGTCGCGGACGGCTGCTGTGCAGCCAGAAGCAGAGGGAACACCAGCCCGATGCACTGCCACATGTTGAAAGGATTATATCGCGAAATGCGTTACACTCTTCTGTGCGCTGGCCGCGCGGCACGGCGCCTGAGCGCAGTGGCGGGACGTCGCTGCGTCCAGGAAACATTCAATGTTGTCTGAGGAGCGCAGACGGAGTTGCACACGACGGAGCATGCATGAAGACTACCCTGGCCGGTGAGATGATCGCGGAATTTCTGGGCACGATGGTGCTGATCTTGTTTGGCGCGGGCGTTTGCGCGATGACTACTTTGTTTGGCAAGGGAGTTCCTGGCGAAGTCATCAACGGCGGGTACACCAATATCAATATCGGGTGGGGGCTGGGAGTGATGCTGGGCATCTTCATCGCCGGCAGAATCACGGGAGCCCATCTCAATCCCGCGGTGACCGTATCGCTGGCGGCCTTCCGCGGCTTCCCCTGGACCAAAGTTATTCCCTACTCTCTCGCACAGACCGCGGGGGCTTTTCTTGCTGCCGCTCTGGTGTTCTGGAACTACCATCCGGCGTTCCTCAAGTTTGATCCGGCGCTCGAGAAGACCGCGGGAATCTTTGCCACGTTTCCCGCTTTTCCGGCATTTCCGTTCGCGGGGTTTCTCGATCAGGTGGTGGGCGCCGCTCTGCTGCTGCTGCTGATCTTTGCCATCACCGATGAACGCAATCACCCGGCGGTCAACTTCGCGCCGATACTGGTGGGCCTGCTTGTGGTGGCCATCGGGATGAGTTTCGGCGGGATGCACGGCTACGCGATCAACCCGGCGCGAGATTTCGGCCCGCGGCTGTTCACTGTGATGGCGGGATTCAAGAATAATGGATTAACGGACGGAAGCGGCGTGTTCTGGGTGCCGATCATAGGACCGCTGGTGGGCGGATTGCTCGGCGCGGCCCTCTACGACTTCGCCATCCGTCCCCATCTGCCGAAGGAGTAGTCTTCATGTTGCTCTCCATTCTGTCACTGGTTGCGATCGCCTCCGCGGCCGAGCCGGGGCTGCGTATTGCGGGAATCTCCGTGACGCCGCGGGCTTGGGACAAGAAAGCGAACCTCGCCACGTTCGAGAAGTATGCCCGCCAGGCCGCGGCGCGGGGCGCGCAATTGATCTTATCTCCGGAAGGATTCCTCGAAGGCTATGTCGGCAACGACAAGAAGACTCCGGGCCTCACGCGCGAGCAGTATTTCGCCGTCGGGGAGTCACTCGATGGTCCGCTGCTGCTGCGTGTGGCCGGCCTTGCCCGCGAACTCGAAGTCTACCTCGGGCTTGGCTTCGCGGAGCGTCGCGGCGAGCGCATGTACAACTCCTTCATCATCTTCTCGCCGCAAGGCGAGGTAACGATTCACTATTCGAAGATTCACAACGGCGATGATGAACCGTTCAACACGACGGGCGTGGATTTCCCCGTTGTGTCGACACCGTTCGGAAAATGGGGCGCGCTCATTTGCTTCGACCGGCAACTGCCGGAGACGTCGCGCATCCTTGCCATCAAAGGCGCGCAGCTCATCCTGGTTCCTTCCTGGGGCTCCTACGGCGAGATGAACGATGCGATGATGCGGACGCGCGCGTTCGAGAACGGCGTTTGGGTGGCGTTCGTTCATCCCAAGCGCTGCCTGTTCATTGATCCCGGCGGGAAGATCGTGGCGCGGGATAACGGGCAGGGCGATCAACTCGTGTTCGCCACCATCCACCCGGCGGGCCAGCGCGGCGCCATCCGCAGCCGGAAGCCGGAGCTGTATCGCGATATCCTGCATTGATGGAATACCGCACAGGCAATCGCCTGGATCTTGACGAAGTGCTGGACCTTTACCGTGCATCCACGCTCGGGGAGCGCCGTCCGGTAGATGATCGTGACCGCATGGCGGACATGCTGAACAACGCCAATCTGGTGGTGACGGCGTGGGATGGAACTCTGCTGGTGGGGATCGCGCGCTCGATGACGGACTTTGCCTATGCCACGTATCTTTCGGATTTGGCGGTGCGGCTGAGCCACCAGCGCCAGGGGATCGGCAAGGAACTCATCCGGCGCACGCAGCGTGAGGCCCCGCGCGCTTCGGTGATTCTGCTGGCGGCGCCCAAGGCTGTGGATTACTACCCGCACATCGGCTTTCAGGCGCATCCATCCGCGTGGGTGCTTCCTCCCGGAGCCGCGGTTTTGTAACGCCGGGAAGAGAAATGCTAGTCTGGAATCAGATAGTTCCTCATGCAACAAGTGAAAGATCTGGGTGAGATTCAGAATTTCTGCAAAAAGATTCGCCGGCACATTGTGGAAATGATTACGGAGGCCAAGTCCGGCCATCCCGGCGGCTCGCTTTCGGCGGTGGAGACGCTGGCGGTCCTTTACCTCGAGGTGATGCGCCATGATCCGAAGAATCCCCAATGGCCGGATCGCGACCGCTTTGTTCTGGGAAAAGGACATGCGTGTCCGGTTTTATATTCGGTAATGGCGGAATGCGGATATTGTCCGGTGGATCAGTTGATCACCTTGCGCAAACTGGGATCGATGTACCAGGGGCATCCGGACCGGCGCTTTCTTCCAGCGCTCGAAGCTTCCACCGGATCTCTCGGCCAGGGCCTTTCCGTCGGGTTGGGCATGGCGCTGGCGGCGCGGCTGAACGGAAGCCCGTCCCGCACCTACGTCATGCTCGGCGATGGCGAGATTCAGGAAGGACAGATTTGGGAGGCGGCGATGTTCGCCGCGTTCCACAATGTGGACAACCTGGCGGCCATCGTCGATTACAACAAGATCCAATTGGACGGATTCGTGAAAGACATCATGGATTTGGAGCCGCTCACCGCCAAATGGCAGTCTTTCGGATGGCGCGCGATCACGCTCGATGGCCACGATATTCCCGCGCTGCGGAAGGCTTTTTCCGAAGCCGAGGCGACCAGGGGCAAACCCACCGTGCTCATCGCCAACACCATCAAGGGCAAGGGCGTCTCTTTCATGGAGAACAATCCGAAATTCCACGGCACGGCGCCGTCGCGCGAAGAAATGGCGCTGGCCCTGAAGGAGCTTGCATAATGGCGGTCAATACGAAGTTCGAACTGAAGATGGGCGCGGCGACCCGTGAAGCATTCGGCAAGGCGCTGGTCGAGTTGGGGCGCAAGAACAAGGATGTCGTGGTCTGTGACGCCGATCTTTCGAAATCGACGATGGTGCACTGGTTCGCCAAGGAGTTTCCGGAACGTTTCTTTTCCTGCGGCATTGCGGAAGCGGACATGGTGGCCATCGGCGCGGGGTTAGCCTCGGGCGGAAAGATTCCGTTCGTGGCGAGCTTTTCGGTGTTCGTGATGAACAAGGGCTTCGAGCAACTCCGAGTGACCGCGGCGTATCCGCCGGACGTGAATCTGAAGGTGGTGGGCACGCATAGCGGCATCTCGATTGGCGAGGATGGCCCGTCGCAGATGAGCATCGAGGACCTGGCGCTGGCCACGGCGCTGCCGGGATTCACCGTCATCAGCCCGTGCGACGAAGTTTCCATGGCGGCGTTTGTGCATCTGGCCGCGGAGCATTACGGACCCGTGTTCCTGCGCGCCGGCCGCCCAAAGGTTCCAGTTGTGTACAACGGCGATCAGAAGTTCGCCATCGGTAAAGCGATCGGGTTGGTGGAGGGCAGGGACATCACTCTTCTCGCCCATGGGCTGATGGTGGCGGAATCCATCCGCGCGGCGGAGATTCTCGAGGCGGAAGGCGTCTCCGCACGGGTTGTGGACGTGCCCACAATCAAACCTCTGGATACGGAGGCGATTCGCAAGGCAGCGGTGGAAACCGGCGCCATCGTGGTGAGCGAAGAGCATCTGGTGGACGGCGGTCTCGGCGTGAAGGTGGCGCAAGCCGTGGGGCGGATGCATCCCTGCGTGATGGAGTTCGTAGGCATTGAGAACACCTACGCGGAGTCGGCTACGCCGCATGAACTGCTCGAAAAGTACGGGTTGACGGCCGCGAACATCGCAGCGGCGGCGCGGCGGGCGTTGAAGCGGAAGGGCTGAGGGGCCGCGAGTTCAGATTTCATCCTCGAATTCAAGTTGTCGGAGCGCCTCTCGTAGTGGCGCTCCGCCGCGCCATGCAGTGGGCACTGGTCAACCCAGGAGGGCGATCTTGCAGCGGATCTCGCGGTGAGCGGCTTGCATGCCGTCGCCGCGGTCCAGGGTGAAGACCCCGGCCTTCTGGTTGTATTCGAGGCATTCATACCAACCTTCCGAGAGACCGGGTTTTACGGCGCCGCCGGTGGACTCCACCACCCAGAGGCGAGGCGAATAGGTGTCCCAGTGGCCGGGGCTCCGTCGTCCCGGTTCGGTGATCATGATGTGTCCCGCGTTTTTGACGCCGCCGCCGCCGGGAATGACATTGTTGGCGGAATCGACCAGGCCGAGCAGGTACGTGTGGGACGGGTTGATATCCTCCCAGCGGCGCACCAGGGGAAGATCTCTGAAGAAGTTCGTGATTTGCGAATCCGGGCCCTTCAGGTCTTTGAATCCGCCATGCGACCAGGTATTGCCCTTCCGGCCGTGCCAGATGTAGTTCCCCACAAATCCGTTGCAATCGAGCCCCAGGGCGCTGTCGGCGTACGCCTGAAGGCCGTTCGCGGCGAGGCCCCAGTGCTCCGCCAGTTGCAGGACCACCTGGCAATGCTCCGGCGCGCCTTTGCCGAGAAAGGAATAAACGGCCATTCCACCCCAGTCCACATCGTTCCTGGTGATGACGGACTTTTGCCCGTCATCCTTCTCGATGCTGATCTTGAGGCCGGGAAGACCGGCGTGCCGGAACCGGTCTTCGCTTCTGGTGAGTGCTTTGGACATCTTCACCTCGCCGCCGCCGGTG
>JADLBG010000493.1 GCA_020847895.1 Bryobacterales bacterium | reverse complement strand
GCTTTCTCGTAGAGTTGGGCGTCGGCGATGGCGAGGTTGCGGAGACGCCAGGCGGCGTGGATGAGTTGGTGGAAGGTGTCGAGTTCGATGGGGCCTTTGGGTTTGAGGTTGGAGGCGTATTCGGCGAGGAGGGCGTCGTAGTCTTCCTGTTCTTCGAGGGTTTGGAAGACGATGCGGGAGGAGGTGAAGCCGTGGACGCGGCCGTTTTGGGAGGAGCGGGCTTTGCCTTCGGGGGTAATGGGGCCTTGGGACTTGGCACCGTTGATGCGAGCGGCGTCGCTATGAGCTTGACTGATGGTGGACATAGGGTTGTACTCTGGCCTGGTTTTAGCACGGGGAGAGTTGGAGATTTGTGGGGTGGGTTTGTAAGTGGTTGTGGGGAAAGAGAGAAATATTTGTGAATTGAAGGGCAACGCATGAATCACCTGAGGGGAACTATTCGCCGGATTCGCCGGATTCGCCGGAGATACGTTCGGCAAGCAATACTGAAGAATCCAGTTTTTCTTCCGTCCCACTGGAAGATAGACCGTATACGCCAGACTGGCCTGAGAGGAACTCCACACCTTCGGGGAGGACATCGGCCGGGGAAGATTGAATCACGACATCGTAGGCGGCGTTCGCAGGATGTGAGGTGCGGATCACATCAGGAGATGTTAGAGCGGTGACGCGGGCGGAGTCGTGGTCTAAACGGCTAGGGTCCACAGATGGGGATCCGGACTTTGGCTGGGAAGTGTCGCGTGACTCGCTCCGGGCTCCTTCGCGCGGGGATGCGGAGGGGGCGCCGCGGGGACCGCTCAGGTGGGAATTCGATCCGCCGGCAGCGGCCGACGGGTTGTCGCCGGTTCGGCTCAATCCACCGAGGCCGGTTTCAGGAGCCACTTGAGTAAACGGAGGGAGCGAGATTTCCTGGTTCCACTTGACGCCCGGCGTAGGTGTTGCGACCAGTTTCACAGGCATGCCCGGCAATTCGGCGATGAGGGGTGCGGTGGATTTGGTTAGCGGCGTTGCCGCCCACATCGCCCGGTCTGAGCCGAGCCATCCACCGTAGTTTTCGAACTTTTTCGAACCCGGCTGGCAGCGCCAAAGGCGCATTGCCGATGCGGGATTTGGGACGATGCCGGGTTCTCTGAGGTTTCAGATTTTGACTCGGTTATGAACGCAGTCGGAGATGTCGTGGAATTTTGCAGTTGGGCCTTTGACGCCCGTTTTAATTCGGCATACCTTGAACGCTATGGAAGCGCCACAGCGAAAACTCCTATCGCAGAGGACTCATCATATCCTCTTCCAATTTGCCGCCGCCGCCGAGACGGCGAGGTTCGTCGCTCAAGACGGACCATTGGAGAAGGAAATCCGGTCTTTATCTACTGGCGGCGGTCGCTGACGCGCTGAAGAAGGACTGCGACATTCGGAATTGGAAGCAACAGTTTCCTCCTGACCCTGATGGATACATTTGGTTCCAACTCCATCCGGCGAACTGGCTACTGCCCAAGGTCGCGGAGCCCATGTGCCGAGGCTTCCGCGACACAGCGCCCCTACCGCACCGCGGCCCTCCGGTTTGTGATACAGAAGGAGCATGCCGACATCTATTCCGCGCCGGGGATTCCTGGCGCTGCCCGCGGCCCTTGCGGCCGCCCCACCCATGCCTGCCGCTCAAAAGAAGTGGGAGGGGATTTTCGTGATCATGCAGACGCCCTTCCTCGACAGCCTGGAGATCGACGAGGAGTCCCTCCGCCGGGAATCGGACTTCCTGGCCCGCGGCAGAGTCCATGGCATTGTGTGGCCGGCGGGAGCCGGGGAGACCACCTCCATCTCCTACAACGAACGGATACGCTATTCCGAAGCCGTGGTCAAAGAGGCGAAGGGTCGCACCACGGTACTGATCGGAGTCCATGGCGTGAACAAGTTCGAAGCCATGGATTATGCGCGACATGCCGAGAAGATCGGCGCAGACGGCCTCCACGCGCTTGGCCCCTCGGATGGGACCTCCGACCCCGAAATCCTCGCCGATTACTTCGGCGCCATTGCTTCTGTTTCGAAGCTCCCGCTTTCGGTTCAGGTTTCCACGCCGGGAATGACCACGGATTTTCTGCTGCGCCTGGCCGACAAACTCCCCACGGTGCGCATTTTGAAACTCGAGGGTGGGGACGTTCCGCACGATGTGACACGCGTAGTGAAGGAACGGAAGCGGACCCTTATCCCTTCCACCGGCGGCGGGGCGATGAACCTGTGGAACGAGATGGAACGTGGCTCCGGAGGGACGATGGCGGGCGCGGGGTTCGCCGACATCCAGGCGCAGATCTGGGATTGGTTCCATGAGGGCAAGAAGAAGGAAGCCCACGACCTGTTTCTGAAGTTCCTGCAATCGGCGGTGCTCGAGCGCCGCACCACCTATGTCATCCAGAAGGAGGTGCTGCGCCGCAGGGGCATCTTCCGGACCGTCGTGATGCGCCGGACAAGGAAGTTCACCATGGATGCGGCCGA
Source organism: Bryobacterales bacterium (assembly GCA_020847895.1). Lineage (GTDB taxonomy): Bacteria > Acidobacteriota > Terriglobia > Bryobacterales > Bryobacteraceae > CADEFT01. The sequence continues at coordinate 9,054 of JADLBG010000493.1, read as the reverse complement.
TTTGAAAGAGTTGGACGAGATCATGGAGGCGCTGCGGCCGCACTTCCGGGTGTAAGGCGAAGCCTAAGTCAGTTCGCGCCGGCGCGGATGGCGATTTCCACGGACACCTCGCGCGCGGCTGGAGAGGAGGCCGACACGCGGTTCAGGCCATCCGGAACGGCTTCCCTGGCGAGGGGGGCGCTTGCGGCCGCGGCGGGGGGCCCGGTCTTGTCTTTTTCGACGCTGCCGGCACGCTGACGGAAGGCTTGGGCGGCAAGTTCCTTGGAATCGGATGCCGCCTCGCGCCGGCGGAAGACAAGCACCAGCTTTGTCGAGCCCGCCGCAGAGAAGCCGCCTGACGGGGGTACGGCGGCGGTTTGTCCGCGGGAGAGCGGCATGCCTTTCAGGATGAGTGTCTCGAGGCCGGCCTCGTTGCGGCTGTAAAGGGAGACGATGCCGTCGTGATTCGGAGTCACCTCGAGACGGAGCGAGTCCCTGGCGGCTACGGTTGACGTAGTCACGGGTGAATACCGGCCCTCGGGATCCCGCCGCAGCAAGGTGTAGCTGAGCGAAAGTGGCTGCTCGATGACAGGAGGCGCGGGGGCAGGGGCGACGCCCCCAATCACCCCGCCGGCGAGGCCGCCTGCTGCCGCGGGGGCGTTTGCGGGCAGTGATTGTTGGGCCTCGTCACGGCGAGAAGCCTGTTCCTGTTTATCGGAAAGCCGGCTAGCGGCGGGGCCGGATTGCCGGCTCTCCTCGGGGTACTGTTGCGGGATGGGAGTCTGGGAAACGTTCCGCCTTTGGGCTGGAGGCGCCACCATGTCCTTACGCTTCGCCGGCGCCGGAGCGGGTTCACGCTCGGCCGCCGGCGGCGGTGCAGGGATGGCAGGAGTGACGGGTTCGGTGACCATAGGAAGCGGCGGCTTCGCCACCTCCACGGTTGCCTGATGGCTGGACGGGCGATTGAGCACCACGACAACCAGCACCGCCGCCGCGGCCAGGGTGCCGGCCGCGGCATAGGAGGCCGGGGACGTGAGCCAATGGCGCAGGCGGCGCCACAGGGTAGGCTTCGGCTGCAACGCTTCGAGCAGTTCGGCTTTGACGCCGGGCTGCTCGAGATAGTCCTTGAGGGCCTGTTCGTCCATCAGGGCATCAAACAGATGCTGGTCATGAAGGGCAGCCTCGAAGAGTTTCTCTTGTTCCTGGGGCGAAAGATTGCCGGAGGCATAGCCGCCGATCATGTTTCCCGGATCGTCCCCATCGCGGGGCTGGTGGTTGCCGGGGTTCATCGCCGCGCCTCCCAACTGCCCCCGAAGGCCTCCAACAACTGCTTGCGGCAGCGGTAGTCCCAGGTGTAGATGGTATTGATGGAACTCACCTCGAAGAGCGCCTGAATTTCGGGGAAGCTTTTCCCTTCGAGTTTGTAGCGGATCAACCGGCGGCAGCGTTCGCCGAGTGTTTGGAGCGCTGCCTTGAGGCGGCTGAGGCGCTGATTGCGCTCGGCCTGTTCGGCCGGGTTGAGCCGCAAATCGGGCAGCGGCAGGTCATCGACAGGGAGCGCATTGTGCTCTCCGCGGCGGATTTCCGTGCGTACGCCCGACATGATCCTGAACCTCGCAATCTTCAAGGATAGCGGCAAAAGCTCCGTCAGGTCTGTAACATGCGAATACTTCTCATGCAGGATCCGAAGTACCTCCTGGGCCACATCCTCAGCCGGCTCCCTTCGATAACGAGATGCCGCGAAGGCGACAATCCTTTCACGCAGCAATTCGAGTATCTGGTCCCGTTCCACGGCTAGGCGAGAAACCCAATTCTAACAGGAGTATGTGGAAACCGTGCCATCCAACCCGCTACATTAGTAACCAATCATGGCAACGGAAACGATAGGGCTCGAGATAAGGGCAGTGGACGGTCCGGGTGTGCTCCACCGGCTGACGGGCGTCATTGCCGCCCATCAGGGGGATATCACATCGGTGGCTATTCTGGCGAGCCGTTCCGGCCAGGCGCACATATACTTCGAAATTGCGATGCCTGCCGACGCGGACCAACTGGTGAGCGACCTCGAAGCGGTCGAGCTTGTGCGTCACGTGGAGCGGACGAACACGATGAACCGGATTTTCGGTAAGCGGATCATCATTATCGGCGGCGGCGCGCAGGTGGGGCAGGTGGCAATCGGGGCCATCTCGGAGGCGGACCGGCACAACATTCGAGGGGAGCATATTTCGGTGGATACCATCCCTCTGGTGGGGGAGAAGCCGCTGGCTGAGGCAGTGCGCGCCGTCGCAAGGCTTCCGCGAGCAAAGGCGCTGGTGCTGGCCGGGTCCATCATGGGCGGAGAAATTGAGAGGGCGGTCCGTGAGGTGCGGGGGCAGGGGTTGCTGGTCGTCAGCTTGAACATGGCGGGAAGCGTTCCCGAGGCGGCCGATCTCGTGGTGACGGATCCGGTTCAGGCCGGAGTAATGACGGTGATGGCGGTGGCGGACACGGCGAAGTTCACGGTGGACCGTTTGAAGCGCAGGGTTTTTTAACAGGAAAGAATCCGGGCGGGGGAGGTAGTGCAACCCGGAGTTTCGATTACTGCAAACTACTGTTACTGCAACTGGTTCAGGAAATCCGCAAGGGGTATTCGCGGAGTAACTTGAGGCTGGCCGCATCGAAGAGCCGAACCCAGTACATACCACTCTTGAATTGCCGGTCTACCTGCATCCGCAATTCATCTGACGAATCGACCTTGGGCGCCTTCCATTCCCAGACAGGCGTACCCAGGTGATCCACAATGGTGACCCGAAACTGCGCAACCCGAGGCAGGTCCCGCAAGTCCAGACGCAACCGCAGGGTTGTCGTTTTGGCCGCGACTATCTGAGCTTCCTCACTTCCTCTTGTAGCTGATAGCAGGATTTCCTGCTCGAAGACCGTGTTCCGATGGTTCATGGGGAGAAGGAAGAAGATCCCGAGTACGGCTACAGAGGCCACGACCCAAACAGGCTTTGCCAGTATAGGCTGGAGGACCCGATGCCACCAGGGTTTGGGCCGCTGCCCGAAAAAAACTTCCCTTTCGCGGATCCGCATAGCAGCGATCCGGGTTGCCTTGACAAAGCTTTCCATCTCCTCCAACCGGAGACGGCACCCTTCACATACCAACATATGTTCTTCGACGCAGTCCAGTTCTTCTTCCCGGAGCCTGCCTAGCGCATAGGCTTCCAGGATGTCGTCCAGCACATGTTCATTTGACTTCATCCTCAACAGGACCTTTCTTTTTCCCAGATGGCTTCGGCGGCCAACTAGGACATGTCGCTAATTAGTGCTATGCGGTCAAGGAACTTCTCATGAAAACAGATCGGATCGGCTTACGGATCAATTTTTTTTTACCCAATTCCCCAAAACGTGTCTTTGCCCTGGACTTCAGGAGGCGGAATTGCGTCTCCGTGAGGCGCATCTCCCGGCAGATCTGATCTTGCGGCTGTTCATCGAGGTAGAAGCGCGTAAGGATCTCCCGATCGCGATGGGACATGCCGTCAAGGACCTTCTCCATGAGATCGGCGTTCTGGCGCAGGATGGCGCTCTCCTCCGGACCCGTCGATGTGGAGGCGAGCGAGGCGCCCGTTTCCACATCGAGGCACGTGCGGCGGCTTTGAACGGCGCTGTCGATATGGGCCGCCACCTGCCGCCGGACCACCGTGCGGACGAACCCCATCAACCGCGTGGCGTCGCGCAAATCGCCGCGCCGCAAGGCCTGGACGACGATGAGGAAAGTGTCATGAACCTTATCCTCAAGTTCCTGCGGGCCGAGTTGGCGGCAAAGATAGAAACGGACGCCGCGCGAGAAGATACCATAGAGATCCTCCATCCCGGAAGTCTCGCCGGATTGTATGCGTTGGACGAGTTCGTGGAAGTCGACCTCGTGGGAAGCGGGTGAGGAATCCGTAGGGGAGTGATCCGGTGGATCGGGGGGGGTCTGTCCATCTGAAGTCACGTGCGTCGCAAGCATGCACACATCATCCTTTCCAGCCATCCCTGAAAATGGCGTGGTATCCGACCGGCGCCGGTTGGGGATACTCCGGAAGAGACTAAGTGGGGATACCACTCGAAAATTCTCACCGGGAACCGGCGTTTTTTACGAAGCTCCGGTCTGGGACCTGGCATTCCTATGGCTCCGGCGCGATGGCGGGCGCCGGACCCGGAACGGCATCGACATGCGGGGTACTAAGCGTATTATAACTAGGCTTAGATTATGCGCAATATCCCCAAATGTCAAATCGCACCTATTACAAAATAGGCCGCCCACCGGGAAGGCCGCGATCTGCCCGCCTCATCCAGAATGGACTGAACTTGAGCGAACTGAAGCGCTTGCGCTGCTCTCGCCGAGATCGCTCCACCCTTAGAACTTTCCAGAGACCGGTAATATGCCTCAAATAGTCCACCTGTGTCGTCCACTACAGGCCAAAGACTCGCCGTCACCGACCGGGTTCCCGCCATCAGCCACGCACGGGTGAGTCCTAGCAAGCCGCTTCCCGGGGCCAGGCGGCCGCGCCCGCTGCCGCAACCGCTCAGGGTCACCAGAACAGGGGCCGGGGATAGCACAGCGACATCCGCGCCCGTGAGCACCTTTACCTCTCCATCCTCATCCAAGCCTAAGAGAATTACGGGAGAATCCGACTGCGAGGCTGGCTGGTAAACATGGGTAGCGATGTGCAGAACGAGGGTCTGGGGAGTCAGTTCGCGGGTGAAGGCCGCGTGGGTGATCCGCGGACCCTCGATCGAATCCGCGGGATGGGCGGCCGACCAAACCCGAAGACAGCGCTCAATCTCCTGGGCGCTTCCGGGTAACCGGGGCAATTCCAGCGTATCCACGTCCGCGCGGCCTCGGGACCAGGGGAATCGTGCAAATGGCCGGGATTTCCAACGGGGATCTGCTCTGTTGGCCACGGGGTCGCCCACGGCGAGAAACCGCTCAGATCCGGTAACGGCGCCGTCCGCGAAGAAGAAGGCAGTGGGGGCCAGGCGGATTACCGTTTGTTCGATGAGGTAGATAGCCCTGCCTTTGGAATGGCCGCAAACAAGCGCTGCGAGCGGTAACTGGAACAAGGTATCGTCAGGGACGATGGTCCACATCAGAGTGTCTCGAGGCGCTCCGGTGAATAGCACCCGGTACAGACGCTCTCCCTTTCCCGCATGGTCGGGAAGGTCCTTTTCCACGTCGTCACGGAAGGCTTTCACCTGTTCCGCGATGAGAGAACGTGAGGGCAGTTCGGTCAACTCGAAGCGGTTCCTGGTGTGCACCCACCGCCAACTGCGCTCTTCGCCGAGGTGAAACGTGATGAGGGCTTCGCCGGCGGAGACCTTCTGGCGAAGATGTCTTTCGTCAGCCAGCGCCGGGTTTTGAGAGGCAAACTCCAGGCCCGCGGCCGACTCCAATTCCGTCAGATCGGCACGCAGCCGAACCAACTCGGGAGAAGGTGTGCTCATCGGCGAGCGCAGGAGGGCGATTTCCTCCCTACGCAGTTGCCCGAGTTTCGCCCAATAGGTCTCCGGCAGGCGTTTGCGCCAAGCCTCATCCGCGCCAACGCGGATCATGAGGCTGGCCGCCCTGTTTTCCTGTGCCTTTTGAAACGCCGCTTGCGCGTAGCGTATGTCGCCGGTCTCTTCGTACAGTTTGCCGGCCACGTCGACGAACAAAGAATAGATGCTCTGAAGGTCGCCATCGGCGGCGATTTGGATTTCGTCGCCGAACGGCAGGTTCAGACGCAGTTGACGGCAAATCGTTACCGCTTTCTCGAGGTCGGCGAATGCGGCCGGTTTATCTCCCAGGAGAAGATGCGCCTGGGCGCGTCCCAGGTAGAGGACGTTGGGGCGCATCCGGGCGGGCAGCGTCGCGATAGCCCGATTGCTGAACAACAGTGCCCGGGAGCCTTCGCGGCGGGCGATGGCGATTTCCGCCAGGTTCCCGTAGGCCCATCCCAAAGTTGCCGGGGCAAACAGTGTTCTTAGCCGGAATGCCTCGACAAACTCCCGTTCCGCGCGAGCGACCTGATGGCTGCGCAGATAGCCATGGCCCACCTGCTCACGCATGGTTGCCACAGCTTCCATGTTTCCCGAGTTTTCCGCCTCCTCGAGCGCCAGACGGTATTGCGTCAGACTTTCCTCTCCATCTCCTTTCCGGCGGAGAATGGCGCCCATCAACCCTCTAAACTCGAGCATGCGCGAGGGACGGCCAATTTGCGCATAGCGCATCATTTCTTCTGCTGCCTGGGCCGCAAGCCGGTAGTTTCCGCTGACGAAATAAACGGTGGCAATTGCGAAAGTGGCGGAGGCAGCCGACGGCCAGTCTCCGGCGGCGAGCGCGCGCCGCTGACCGCGCACCGCCGCTTGCAGGGCCTTGCTGTATTCAAACTGTACAAACAGCGCCTGACATTCGGCATAATCGAAGATCGCTGCGCCGCGAATATCTCCCAGGGCAGCCATCTCTTCGGAAGACCGGTGCGCGGCCATTGCCATCTCGCGCCAGTGGCCGGCTTGAGCCAATTTGGTTATCAGATCTCTTCGTGGCTGATAGACCGGCGGATGGACGGGGTGGCGGGATCCCGGCGCTTTCGTGCTCCCGGCACAGGCAAGCATGGCAAGCAGACATATCTGCAGACGGATAGACAATGTTTGGCCCTCAAACTCAGGATCGTCCGCGAGGCAGGGAGGTCCACTGGATGGCGCTAGAAGCAAAGCGCCATCCAAATGACTAATCTGAAGGAACTTATGTCCTCCTGTCAAGCCGTTCGGCCGCCGCGAACTATATTCGGATAGGAGAAGCGCAGGTACGATGAAGGTCGACTACCGCCTGATACTGGCCAAAGACCTACGGCTGATCCCTCCTGCCGATTATGAAGAATTACAGATAGCTGGCCGAAAGCTGAAGCTGAATGGCTGAAAGCTCCCGTCCTCAAGATTTCAAGTATCCCTGGCTATGTCTAAATCAGGCCGCGGTGCATCGCGTGCATCACCGCTTCCAGCCGGTTGTGCGTCCGAAGCTTTTCGTTGATGCTATGCAAGTGATTTCGCAGCGTAGGCAGCGTAATCCCCAGTTCCCTTGCGATCTCCGCCGAATTCTTGCCTCTGGCGAAAAGCCGTAAGATCCGGCGCTCCTGCTCAGAGAGGGGCGTCACCGGGGCCAATCCGTCGACCTCCCCGGATGCCGCTGCCAGTTGTTGCGAGATCTCCGTCATCTTCGTCAGCAACTCTTCGTTCCTCTTGCGGTGAGAGATGTCGCGCGCGAGGTGCACGATAAGCCTCCGGTTTCTCCTGGGCTCGTCGAAGACGATTGTGGTTACATTCACCCACAGCCTGTCTCCCGCGCGGGTCTTCACGTGCAGATCGAAATCCGGAATTTCCAGTTGTTGTGCGGCACAGACCTGCACGCTGCAATGGCCGGTGCAGACGTGCGTTCCCAGCGCACCCAGGCCGTCCAGGAGTTCAAAGCATGTCCGGTTGAGCGCTTCCGCGGCCGCGAAGCCGAAGATCTTCTCAGCGGCTTTGTTCCACGAGCAGATCTCCCCTTGCTCGGTAACGGCGAAAGCTGCGTCCGAAGTGCGCTCCAGGAATGCGAAAAGTTCCGTCTCCAGCATCCGTAGACCTCTTCCGGCGGAAATGTATTTTCCTTTTTCATTATCTCTCGCGTGCAGGTCAGAGGTGGATTTCGATTCCTTGTTGTCTCTGTAGGGTTCACCCAATCGCGAGGTTGCGAATCAGCGCCAGAAGGGGCTGGGGGAACAATCCAAGAAACACCAGAGCCGCGGTGAGGAAGATCAGGGCCACGGTTGCGGGGGGCGCGATGGCCGGGCCGGCCTTCGCCTGCGTAGCGTCGCTGTACATCGCCACCACGATCCGCAAATAGTAGAAGAGGCCGATGGCGCTGGTAATCACGAGAATGATCACCAGACCCCACATCTCCGCCGAGGCGCCGGCGGCCACAACGTAAAACTTGCCGATGAATCCCGCGGTGACGGGAATTCCGGCCAGCGAGAACAGCATGGCGGTGAAAACGCCGGCCACGACCGGCCGGCGCCAGAACAACCCTCGATAATCCTCCAGGGAATCCGCATCCTTCGTGTCGCCGGATAGCACGGCGACAACCCCGAATGCTCCCAGTGTCGTCACGAAATAGGCGACCAAGTAGAACCCAACTGCCGTGGGAGCCAAATCGCCGGAGGCCTGGAAAGCGACCAGCAGATAGCCGAGATGTGCGATGGAGGAATACGCCAAAATGCGCTTCACGTTGTTTTGAAGGAGCGCCAGAATGTTGCCGGCAAACATGGAGGCAATCGCAATTACACTGAACACCACGAAGACGGGCGTCTGTTGATGCGCTCCCGTGCGGTAGAAATAGCGCAACAGCAGCGCGAACATGGCGCCTTTCGAAACGGTAGCGACATATGCGGTCACCGGCGCGGGAGCTCCCTCATACACGTCCGGCGTCCAGACGTGGAACGGCGCGAGCGCGAGTTTGAATCCGAACCCGGTGACAATCAGCGCCGTGCCGGGCAGAACCAGCCACCGGTCGAACCCCGGCCGGGCCAGTTGCGCCGCAATCTCGTCAAATTGCATGGTTCCGAGCGCTCCATATACCAGCGCCATGCCGAACAGCAGGAAAGCCGCCGAGACCGCGGCCAGAACCAGGTACTTGATGCCGGCCTCGAGCGGCAGCGGCCGGCGACGCGGGTAGGCGATCATTCCGTATAGCGCCACACTGAGGAGTTCAAGTCCGAGAAACAGGGAAGCGAAATGGCTGCTGGAAACAAGAACGGCCCCGCCGAGCGTGGCGATCAGCATCAGGATGTACATTTCGTCGTGGTCGTCTTCGCTCTTCTCGAAATAGCCGTAGGCGAGCAACACGAAGACCATGGCGGCCGCAACCAGCAATGCGATATAGAAGAGAGCGTAGCGGTCGAGTACGAGAAGCAGCGTCACCTGGCGCGGCAACTCCGGGGCGGCGATCCAAAGCGAACCGAAGGAAATCGCCAGGCCAATGAATGAAATCGTGGCGGAGATGGCATGTGAGCGGCGGACCGCCACCGCCAGCATTACGGC
>JADLBG010000492.1 GCA_020847895.1 Bryobacterales bacterium | reverse complement strand
GATTTCCCCGGGCGCGGCACGTCAGGGCTTCGCCGCCGCCAGGGCTGTCACGATGTTCCAATGGAAGCGGAGAAAGCGGTAGAACTCGGTTTCGAGGATGCGCTCCTGATCGCTGTGCGCGCCAAACCCCTTCGGCCCATCCTCGGAATCGGTGGCGGGCCCTACCCCATAGCACTGCACTCCCTTTGCCCGCAGGTATGCCATGTCGGTGGCTCCGGTCTGCATCACCGGCAGCGTAATGGCTCCGGCGTAGTCCTGCTTTACGGCTGCTTCGATCGCCTGGAATGCTTCACTGTCGAGCCGCGAGGGCGGCGCGCCGGGACGCGTGTCGCGCGCTTCGCGCACGACCTCGACCGCCGGGTCCGAGATCACCTTGCGCAACTGGTCTAGAAATCGCGGCATGTCCTCGTCGGGCAGAGCGCGAATGTCGAGCGTCGCTTCGGCTTGTGAGGGAATCACATTCACCCGGTAGCCGCCTTGCATGATGTTCGGCGAGATGGAAGTGCGCAGCATCGAATTGTGTCCGGGCTCATTTTCGGCGAAAAACTCCTGGATGGCGGCCGTTTTTTGCGGATGGATGATGTTGTTGTAGCGGGCGGCCTCTTCGGGCGAACTGATGGTGGCCAGCCGCTCGAAGTAGGAACGCGTAGTGTCGTTCAGGCGCATGGGGGGCTGCCAGGCGGCAATTTTCGTTACCGCCTGCGAGAGATGCACCAGCGCATTGGCGCGCAGCGGACGGGACCCATGGCCCGCCGGGCCGTGCGCAACCAGTTTCACGGCATACGGGATCTTTTCCGCCGTGGAGATGGAGACGTAGCGCAGCTTTCCGCCCGCCCGCACCGCCCCGCCGCCCTCGGCGAAGCAGTATTCCGAGGCAATCTCATCCCAGTGCTCGCGCACCATGTGGAGGATGCCGTACTTCACGCTGCCCTCTTCGCCTGCCTCGGCGAGGAAGATCACGTCGCGGTCGAGCGGCGTTTTCATGCGTTTGAGCGTCAGCATCACCATCAGGCAAGCCGTCAGATTGTCCTTGTCGTCGAGCGTGCCCCGTCCGTAGACATATCCAGAGTTGCGGACCGCGCCGAAGGGCGGGAAAGTCCACTTCACGGGGTCCACGTTCACTACGTCCGTGTGCCCCATGATGAGCAAAGGCCGCTTCCCGCCGCTGCCCTTGAGACGCGCCACCAGGTTCGGGCGCTTCGCGTCCAGGGCAAAGATCCGCGCTGGAATGCCTTCGGCTTCGAGTACCCGCTTGAGGTATTCGACGGCGGGCAGTTCGACACCTGGAGGATCGCTCGTGTTGATGCGCAACAGAGCCTGGTAGTGCCGCATGCCTTCTTCGTCCACCGCGCGCCAATCGGGCGCGGAAGGAATCTGGCCCCACAGGCAGACGGCGAAGATCAATCCGAAGAACTGCAACATGCGCGTTATTGTAGCTGATGAAGCATGGCGGCCAGCCTGCGGCCTACTTCTCCGGCGGCATGCTTGCGCTCGATGTGCCGTTTGGCGAGGGCACCGATGTCCCGGCCGAGGCCAGGTTCGCGCGCCAGCGTGACCATCCATTCCTCCAGTTGCGCCTCCTCGGAGGGCCCGGCGGCGATGGGAAGATAACTGCCTTCGGGATAGGCGGAATACTCCTCACCGGAGGAAACCACCACCGGCTTGCCCAGGCTCATCAGACGGATGGCGATGCCGCTGGTTTCCCCGCAGCTTGGATAGCGGAGATTCAGACAACAATCGGCCGCGCGCGCATGGTTCCAGAAATCCCGCTCGGCCAGGTATCCCGCGCGAAGCACCCCTTCACCGGCAAGGAGCGGCGCGCAGGTTCGCTCGAGGTCCGCGGAGGCGAACCTGCCGGCCACCAGCAGCGCGATGTTGCCCTGGCGTCTTCTGGCGCGGCGAAACGAGCGCAGAACCGCAGTGACACGCTTGGTCTCGCGCAAATGGCCGAATACCGCGAACAGGTAGTGGGCGCCGGTGAGGCCGAGGCGGGCGCGCAGTTCGATCACCTCCCGTTGCGGCCCAAGCGCGCGCCTGGCATGAAGGTGCGGGATTTCCTCAATCTTAGGCGCTCCGTGCCGCCGCGCAATCTCCGCCGCGGCGCGGTTGTGCACCAGCACGAGCCGCGCCCGCTCGACTACCGTGCGCAGCATCGGGTATTGGAAATACCGCTCATCCGCCGCCGACCGCCCTCTCGTTTCCCACAGCCGTTCCGCGAAGCCGCGGTACCACTCCCCGTATTGGGCGCAGAATTCCTGAACGTAGGCCTCATGCGAAAGCGCCCCGAGGTAGAAGTGGTGCAGGTTGGCGTCATGCAGCAGAACGGCGCCTGGTTCGCGGACCGAGCGTTCGATGATTGTCCGGTGCAATGCATTGTTTCCAGCCTGGTAGAGGTGCAGGTCCGCCCGCCCGGCATTCACCTCGACGTCGAAATAAGGCGACAGCGCGGCGAGCAGCGCCTGTGCGTATTCGGCTACGCCGGTGGGAGCCGGGGGCAGCGGGGCGTGATAGCCGAGTTTCACGCAGCCACCGGCTTGCGCCTGGGCCCAAACAGCGCCGTACCGATGCGGATGCAGGTGGCCCCTTCTTCCACCGCCGCTTCGAAGTCGTGCGACATCCCCATGGAAAGCCCAGGCAATCCGTGCCTGGCGGCCAGTTCCTTCAGCCGCCGGAAGTAGGGCCGCGATTCCTCCGGATTCTCCGACCAGGGGGGCATCGTCATTAGCCCCGTAAGGCGCAGATTTTCGCACCGGCGCACCGTCTCGATCAGTGCGGGCAGATCCTCGGGAGCGG
>JADLBG010000491.1 GCA_020847895.1 Bryobacterales bacterium | reverse complement strand
GGGAGGCGGCCGAGCGGGAGTACATTCTGAAGAAACTCGAGGAGACGAAGGGGAACGTGTCGCGGACGGCGGAATTGCTCGGGCTGGAGCGGAGCAACCTCTATCGCAAGATGAAGGCGCTGGGGATCGCGGCCGCGGAGCCGCGCTCTTAGTTTCTCAGGATAGCCGACAACTAAAGTGTAGGGTGGCCACAGGCCGATGATACAGTATGGCCTTGGCAGACTCCTACGGGATTGACGGGTTCCCGTTGCGTCCGGAAGCGGCGGATTATGCGATGCAAGCGCGCATCGATGAGACGCTGCGCGCATGTTACGAATTGCGGGACACTTATGCCGCCGTGGGGCAGTTGTATGCGGGCTATTTCGAAGCCAGAGACCAGGAGGCTTGGCTGGAACCTGGGCTCATCCGGTTGGAGTGGAATCTGGGGCAGGGGCATGCGAATCTGCGCTGGATGGAGTACCTGGGGCCCCTGCTGCGGCTCGCGCTCGAGCAGGCGAGGACCATCTCGGACGAGGGGTTGTACCGGTTGCTCGATCTCTCCACGGTGCTGTACCGCCTGAAGTGCGGCGCCATTTCAGGGAGAGTGTGCAGTTTTGTGGGGCAACGGCTTCCGCTTGCTCCGGAGTTGGCAGCGGCGCTCCGGCGGTTTCTGAATTTTCCGGAGGCGCGGCATCAGGATCAGGATACGGTGCAACTTGCGTGGCTCCTGTTTCTGCACGGACCTGAGGAAAGCCAGTCTTGCTGGAGCGCGGGGATCGCCGGAGATCTGCGGAAGATGGAAGGGACTTCGCGGAAAGCGTGGGATGCGCTGTTGGCGCTGATCAGCCACCAGTCGCTTTCCGGGAAGCTGGACACACGATGGTGCGGCAAGGCGCGGAAGGCAGTGGAGCGAATCGGCAAGTCGGAGTTCGAATTCCGGCTCTATGCATGGTTCGATGCATTTCGCGGCGCTGCTCCGGTGACCCTGGCTCCTGCCGGTCAGACTTTGCTGCGGCATGTGCTGCGCGTGTGCGCCTGTGTGCCGGAACTTGCCGTGGACGAAGCCCTGTACTGGCTTGCGGGGGCGGCATGGACTCCCGGGCGGGACGGGATATATGAAACAGCATGGCTGAAGGCGTACTTGAATCTGCTCTCGACGCGGCCGCAAGAGAAAGCCTTCGCCTGCGTGGAGCGCCTGACACAAAATCCGGCGCTGATGGGGCTCGGCGAAGTGCGGGAGTTGTACCAGCACCATATGTCGCGCATGCTGGTGGAAGTCCGGCCGCCCGCCCTGGGCGCGGACGGATTCCCCCTCGAAAGGCATCCACGGTTCCGGCGGCAGCAGGAATGGATTGATGAATTGCTGCGCTGCGGGACGCGCGCGGACGTGCGGCAACCGCTGAGGACATCGATCCTGGCGCGGGGAGCCTCGGAACGGCGGAATCTCATACTTGCCATCGTGGAGCGGATGAACTGGCTGCGGCAGGTATGGAAGCATCTGCCGGATGACCAGGCGGTTTTTTGGCGGTGTGATCTGGGCGAGTTGCTTCGCGAAGCTTTGAGCCAGGGAGCAGAGCTCACACGGGCCGACCTGGCCGATTTGTGCGGGCTGGATGAAATGTCGCCCGCCGGGCACGTGCTGCGGCTCAGCGAAGCGGAGATTCAGAAGAACGGTTATAGCGTGGAACTCGTGAAGGCTCTCGAGCGGTTTCAAAAGTCGCTCTACGGATCCATCTCCGCGCTCGACTACCGGCAGAAAACGGGTTGGCTGTTGTGGTTTGAAGACGCATTGCCGGTGGACAGCAAGGAGTGCTGGAGCAGCCATGTGCGGGCTGACATGCGCCAGATGGACCAGGCGGAGAAGACCGCGTGGATAAGCCTGCTGCGCAATGTGAGCTTCGCACAGACGGAGAAGCCTCCGGCGAAATGGAAAAAACAGGGCAAGCCTCTCCTCGAACGGATGGGAGAGCACCGCTTCCGGATGCGCATAAGGCAGTGGTTCGCGCCGTTTTCGGATGGCGAACCGCGGAGGCTGACGATTTCCGGCCGGGACGTGCTGCGGAACCTGATGTGGTACGGGTTGCTGGCGGAAGATCCGCTGGTGGATGAAGCCATTCACTGGTTCGGATGGGCGAGGTGGAAGAATAAGGAGGCCAGAGACCGTGTAGCGAAGCTGCTGCCTTCCTTCGCCTATGTGATGAAAGTGCGCTCGCCGGAGTTTGCCTTGGCGGCGCTTGATCAGATGGCCGGGAGCGGTGTGATTCTGAGCGGCAAGACGCGCGCGGTGTACGAGGAGTTGTGCGCGGCGGCCGGGCGTGCGCCGAAAGGAAAGCCGCCGGCGCCCGAGGGAAAAGAGAAGGTATTGGAACGCCACGCGGTGGCGCTTCTGGCGCTTGACAGCGCGCTGCGCTCGTTCGAATGGGGATGGCGCTGCCGTGTGGAAGGCAACGTGTTGTACGTGCGCGGTGATCTGGATGAGTACCGCATGGAAATGGAGACCGGACGGATTGTACGCGCTTCCGACGGCAGGGTGGTGAGAGTGGAACTGGATTTGACGAAGCCCCCGTACCAGTTTTTCAAGAGTCAAATTGACGGAGCGGATTTGAACCCGGGCCCGCTCGCGGGGCTCAATCTGATTCGGGTGACGATGTGCGCACAGGTGCTGGCCCGTGATGCCGAAGAGCAGAGCAGGATTGTGGTGGACGAGACGGAGTGAGTGGCGCGTGCGATGATGGCTGTTATGATCAGCCGTCTGGTGCGCTTGTCGTGTCTGGTACTCGTGGCGTTTGCGGCGACCGTTCCGCCGTCCACCATTTCTCTCATGCGAGTCCCGCAGGGTGGCATGCAGCCACAGGTGGTGGAAGAGGCGGATGGCGGGATTCACATGCTCTACTTCCTGGGCGATCCCAAGGGCGGAGATCTCTACTACGTTCAGGCGAAGGCAGCGGGAGAAGCATTCTCCAAGCCGATGCGGGTGAACTCGCAGCCCGGCAGCGCGATCGCCATTGGAACAATTCGTGGTGGGCAGATCGCCCTGGGCAAAGGCGGACGGGTGCACGTGGCGTGGAACGGCTCGAACAGCGCATTGCCACAAGGTCCCCTGAACCCCGAATCCGGGAAGCCGGGCAACCCGATGCTCTACGCGCGGCTGAATGACGAGGGGACGGCATTCGAACCGCAGCGCAACCTGATGATGCGCACCTTTGGGCTGGACGGCGGAGGCACGGTGGCGGCGGATACGGACGGAAACGTGTATGTCGCCTGGCACGGCAAAGGGATGGGCGCGGCGAAAGGAGAAGCGGGCAGGCAGGTTTGGGTGGCGGAGTCGCACGACGGCGGGAAGACCTTTCGCCTGGAAAACCCTGCCTGGAAGGCGGCAACGGGCGCCTGCGGGTGTTGCGGCATGGCGATGTTCGGCACGCGCGAAGGGAGGCTGCTGGCCCTCTACCGGTCCGCCACGGAAGAGGTTCACCGCGATATCTATCTGCTGGCGTCGGAGGACAAGGGGAAAAGCTTTCACGGTTCACTGGTGCAGCGCTGGGAGATCAACGCCTGCCCGATGAGCAGCATGTCCTTTGCGGAGAATCGAGGCACAACGGTGGCTGCGTGGGAGACCGGCGGGCAGGTGTTCTACGGCGAGGTAAGCGCGGATAAGGTGGCGAAACCGGTCGCGGCTCCGGGCGAAGGGAAAGGGCGCAAGCATCCGCGCGTCGCAAGGAACGCCAAAGGCGAAACGCTGCTCGTCTGGACCGAGGGAACGGGATGGCAGCGCGGCGGTTCGCTGGCATGGCAGTTGTTCGACCCAAGTGGGAATCCTATCGGGGAGAAGGGCAGCCTATCCGGGGTCCCCGTGTGGAGTTTCGGCGCAGTCGCCCCGCGGGCGGATGGGTCGTTCACCATTTATTATTGATTGCGGCTGGATTTTGGGGAGACTCACGCAACGTTGCGTGAAATCCCACTGGGCCTCGTGAGCAGTTTCAATCACTTGCGATGGCAACCCGCGTGCACTTCCGCTGGCTAGGATATGTCAGCTTGGCGCAAATTCGGGCAGATCGTCGCGGTGGCGCTGACGTTGATCGTGCTGTTTGGGACGGTTCAGAGGTGTCTGGGTGCGGCATGTCTTAGGATGTCGGATTGCCGCGGAAAGACCTGCCGCCAAGACGGTCCACGTCTCCATTGCGCGGTTGACACCGTCAAGTTCGCTGAGCCGGAAAACCGGATACTGTATCCATACAGTCCGCCAATCATCGAGGGGTTGTTGGCGAAGCCGGAATGCGCAGTGGCGCTGGTTCCATCTACACCTTCTCCACTTCTCTCCCGGGTCTATCTCCTCAACTCCATTCTCCTCATTTAGCGCGCACGAAGGCAGCGGATGTATTTTGCGTGGCGATGGTTTGCCGCGTGGGCTGTCCAAGTACGTGCAGGCGCACGATATGCGCCGTAGATCAGGAGAATGTCATGAGCCGTTTACTTGCAATTGTGATGGGAACCGCTCTGTTGGTAAGCAGCGGGGTGGCTGCTGTGCGTCCGCATGAGCTGAGTACGAAGGAAGTCAAGGCGCTGCTGGCTAAGGCCGGCGCTCCCGCCGATCACTTGCGTCTGGCAGGACACTTCCAGGCACTGGCCAACCGCTTGCAGGACGAGGCTCAGGAGCATGCCGCCCTAGCCAAGGTGTACCGGGCGAGGCCGACCGGATCAGAGATCAAACGCCCGATGAGCCCGGATACCGCCGCGCATTGTGAATACTTCTCGGAGAGCCTCGAGAAAGCGTCAAAGTCGGCCAGGGCGCTGGCCGAGGCGCATGAGCAGATATCCGTCAAATGAATTTGTGACTGAGCAAGAAGGAGGTACAAAATGTGGATACAAGTCAGCGCCTTGGCGCTCGCGATGACGGGCGCCTGTGTCGCGCAAACGAATGGCGGATTGTCAGGATTCGGAATGATGGGCCAAGCCATGTCCGGCATGGGCCAGGGAGGGCCCGTGGTGGGTCCCGACGGCACTGTGTACGCCATCCGGCAGACTGCGGGCGGTATGGGGATGATGGGAGCGGTCACCAAGGGCAAGACAGAACTCGTCGCCGTGGATCCGAAAGACGGGTCCCTTCGCTGGACGTTCCAACTGGATGGATACATGTTCTCCGAACCTGTTCTGACTCCGGACGGCAATATCGTGCTCACGGACTCCGAGCCGGACATGACGTTTGATTGGTGGAACGGAATGTGGGGCGCGTCTTCGCGTGGGGACACGGGCCAGCATTCGCGGTTGTTGATTATCAACGTGTCCGTCAATATGGCCCGCGTCGCGGCTCAACTGGAGATCGACGCGGACATGCTCTCGCGGCCGGTTGTCGCCGTGGACAGCACCGGCAACTACGTCATCTATGTCAACTCATTCGACATGGGCGGCCAGGGCGGTATGATGACCGGCGGGAGCTATGGAGGGGACCGGAACCTGTACGCGTTTCTACCGGACGGCACCGTGAAATTTCAGGTGAAGCTGGGACAATTTCTTACGCCGTAAGGAGTGAAGGGAAGAGAATGTGTTGACAAGGACGACGGTTAAGATCACAAGGTAGTAGTAATCATGCTCGGCGAATTCGAATATCTGCTCCTCGCCGCTGCCTCCCGCCTCGGCGATGACGCCTACGGCGCTGCCATCCGCCAGGAGGTCGAGGATCTTACCGAACGCCGTTGCTCCATCGGAGCCCTCTACACCACCTTGGACTGGTTGGAAACCAAGGGTTTTGTGACAACGCGGATGGGTGACTCCAATCCGCAACGCGGAGGCCGCCCCAAGCGGATGGTCCGGGTCACCGCGGAAGGCATTCGCGCGGCAACGGAATTCTACAGTGCCGTCATGAGAGTGAGCCGGGGAGCAGGCTGGGAGGCAAGTCCAGGCAGGAGCCCGCTATGATAAGGCTTTCCTGGTGGGTCATGGACATTGTCTCCCGCGTCTTGGAACCGGACGAGCGGGATGCGGTGCTCGGCGACTTCGCGGAGTCTCACGAAAGCTTCGTGCCGGCGCTGCGCGACCTGCTCGGCCTCATGCTCCGCAGGCAGGTGGAGTTGTGGAAGGACTGGCGGCCATGGCTTGCTCCGGTCGGGTTGCTGGCACCGGCCGCCGTGGTCTATGGTAAGCCTCCCGTGGGTGAACTCTGGCTTGCCTGGAGTGAGGTTCAACTGCGAACCATGTGGGCCTATGGAGTACGCTACCAGACCGGGATGACGGTTGCGGACGACGTTGTGAAGTGGATATGCGTCTCCCTGCTGTTGATCTGCTGGGCTTGGAGCGGCGGTCTGGTGGTGGGCGCGCTATCCGGCCGGACCACCTGGGTCCATCCTTGCCTATTCTGCACGCTCGGTGTTCTCCTCGCGGGAATGATTGCCGCGCTGCGTTCCCGCCCCCTTTGTTTGGCCGGGCTGATCCCTTCGTTGCTTTTCTTGCTGGCGCCCTTTCTCTTAGGTGTGCGCCGGGGTTGCCACGCTGGTATGCCTCGGAGGGGTTGCGCGCTATGGCTTGGCGCGGCAATCGCATTCCTGACTCTCGTCCTTCAGGTGGAAGGTGGACGGGAGAGCCTTGCTTTTGTGTTGTGGACCAGCGGAAGCGCAATCGATGAACGACTGGTATGGGCGCCGCATCTACAGCCGTTCGCGGTGATCCTGTGGCAATTCGGGTTCCTCATTGCGGCCGTGCGTTGGCGAGGAAGGCAGCCTGAGGATGACATACGGGAGACGATATGACCACACCTCTACGAGTTCCTTTTGCATCAATCCTGTTGGCTTGCTGCGCGGTTGCCTCCGAAGCAGCAGACGGGACTGCCATTCGCGCCGCCCTCCAACCGCCCAAAGCCCGCAAGCCGGCGCCGGATTTCGCCCTGAAGGACAGCTCCGGGGCGACAGTGAAACTCAAAGCCTATCGGGGCAAAGTGGTCTTGCTGAATTTCTGGGCGACCTGGTGTCGCGGATGCAAGCTGGAAATCCCCTGGTTTGCGGAATTCGAAACCAGGTATCACGAGAAGGGCTTCGCCGTCATCGGAGTCTCACTCGATGAAGGCGGCTGGAAGGTGGTAAAGCCGTTCCTGGACGGGGCCGGCGTGCCCCACCGGATGGTGCTTGGGGACGATGCGGTGGCGAAGCGTTACGCCATCGACAGCCTGCCGGATACGTTTCTCGTTGACCGCCGTGGCAAAGTGGCGGCAGCCTACCGGTCAGGAATGGTGGACAGGGAAAACGTCGAGGCGAACATCGGGGCATTGCTGTCCAAACGTTAGCGGCGCAAGAACGGGGGCGCTACACTGAGGGGGCTATGACCCCACTCATCGAATATGACGACGCCTCGCCGGAGGTGCGTGCCGTTTACGACGACATCATGGCGACGCGGAAGACGGACTACATCAACAATCTGTGGAAGGTGATTGCGCATCATCCGCCGACGCTCCAACGGACGTGGGAGCGGGTGAAGACGATGATGGGCGCGTCCGGCGTGCTCGATCCGGTGACGCGGGAGATGATCTACATAGCCGTGAGCGTGACGAACAATTGCGAATACTGCATTGCGACACACACCGCCTCGGCGCGGGCGAAGGGAATGACAGACGAGATGTTCGGAGAGTTGATGGCGATCATCGGGCTGGCGAATGAGACGAACCGCCTGGCGAACGGATATCGCGTACAGGTGGACGAGCGCTACCGCTAAAGAAAAAGGGCGGCTACGGGAGCCGCCCTTCCCACGGTTGAGTCATTTTCAGAAATACAGCTTCAAGGCCAACTGCAACTGCCTCGGGGTATTCAGGAGGTCGCCGCTCGATGTCAGTACGCCGAACTGCTGGTTCTGGATTTGAAGCGATCCGGTCCCAAAACGGACACGGTTGAACACATTGAACGCTTCCGCGCGGAAATCCAGGCGGATGCGTTCATGAATCGGGATGCTCTTGGTCAGCGAGATGTTCTCCGTGTAGTTGGGGAACTGGCGGAACTTCGGATTGTAACGGGTCATGTTGCCGAAGTACTGGGTGGTGCCCGAGAATTGGGCGCCCACCTGCGCGGGGAAGAAGGACGCGGGTTGCACGAACCTATCCACGGAAGGATCGAAGCTGCCGCCCTTGGTAGGATCGCGCCATCCGTCGTAGGTGGAGATAAGCGGGCGGTTGCCCGCGGCAAAGAGCACGGTTGGCGTTCCCACGGAGGTGCCGAGCGGAAGCGGCTGGCCGCTGGCATAGAAGGCGACACCGCTGACCCGCCAGTTGCCGAGAATGGCGGCGGCCGGCCCTTTGTTCAGCATGCCCTTGCCCCTGCCGAACGGCAGTTCCCAAATGGCGGAGATCTTCACGTTGTGGGTGATGTCGAACTGTCCGATGGACTTCTCCAGCCCACGGTTGAAGTGGTCGATGGCCGTGCCGTTACCCCAGTAGCTGTCGGAATCGGTGAGGAGTTTCGACAGAACATACGAGGCCTGCACGGTGACGCCCTTGGCGTAGCGGCGCTCGATGCGGAAGATGGCGGCGTGGTAGCTGGAATGGCCGCTGTGGTCGCCGCCGCCGGTGTAGGTATCGATGCCTGAGTACTGGGGAAATGGACGAAGCGCTCGGGCCACCGTTGCGCCGCTTCCCCAGCAGGCGTCTTTTGAAATACAGGTGCTCAGGGCGAAAGTCGGGTACGGGCTCCGGAATCCGGCCGCCGCCGCCGCGGGGGAGGTAACGAGGCTGTTCAGCAGGGAGTAGCCGTACTGATTGAGAAGCTTCGGATCCAATTGGTTATAGTTCAGCAACTGCGTTTGCAGGTGTGACCCGACCATGCCGTTGTAGGACATCTCGAGAATGGTGCTTCCGGAAAGCTGGTGCTGGATGGATAGATTCCAGAAGTTCTGCTCCGGGAGACGCGTCGCTTCCCGGCCCTGGAACCACGGCATGCTGTCCTTGTTCGAGAAGGACGGGTCGATGAACGGCGGTATGGGATAGTCGGGGAAACCGTTCTTCAGGGTCATGTTCGGCAGGATGCCGTTAGTTCCCTGGTCGGGAACGCCGTAGGTCTGCGTAAACCCGCGGAAGTGCGTGGACCCGGTAACCGTGGTGACGGCTCCGAAGGAGCGGCCGAAGGAAGCGCGGACGACCGTGTTGGACGCCATTTGATAGGCGAAGCCGATGCGCGGGCCGAAGCCTTTGAACCACGAATCGGCGAGCGTGCGCGAGCCTTCACGACCTTCTCCGGTGCCTGCATAGATGAGAGCTCCGGGGATGTTGCCCGCCCGCGGATTCGGGCGGGTCGGAGAGAAGTCGCTCCAGCGATCTTCGAGCCCGGTAGGCGGCATCTGCGCCTCCCAGCGGAGCCCGTAGTTTACCGTCAGTTTGCTGTTCACGCGCCAGTCGTCCTGGATATAGCCCGCGTAGAAGGGCCATTGCTGCCCGATGAACCGGATGGTGTCGATCTGGCCGCCATTGGCGTACCCCAGCAGGAAGGAGGCGAAGGAGGAGCCTCCCAACGCCGGGTTGTTGCTGTTAGGGACTCCCGTATTGAGATAGCTGAAACTGGCGCAGCCGGCAACGCACTGGCGTCCGAAACCGTTGTAGTGCGTGAGTTGGAACTGGCCGCCGAACTTGATGGTGTGGGCTCCTCTCACCCACGTGAAGTCGTCGTTGTAGCCGTAGATCGTGTTCTCGCTGCCGTTGTTGGCCCTGCCGCCCCAACCCGTGATGTCCCCAAAGTCGAGGTTGAGCAGGTTCTGGGCACAGTCCGGCACGTTGCCGAGGCATACTTTGTCCTTCCAATTGATGCCGCTCTTGACGGTGGCCTGTGGCGGATCGTGGTTCTCGCGCCAGTTGTTGCCGCCGGCGTAGAAGTGGTTGAGCTTGGTGGGGCTCATCGTCCAGTCCCAACTGAAGCGGAAGACGTCGCTATTCTGCTGAAGGTCGTTGTAGTTGGAATAGAGCCCGGGGAGAGTCGGCGGGCCATTGGGACCGGGTTCCATCGACCTGCGGTTGTATCCGTAGTAACCCGAGATGCGGTGCTTGTCGTTGAAGATGTGGTCCCCTTTGACGCTGATCTTGGTGTTCGGGTTGACGTTGGTTCCATTGGCGACGAAGTAGTTATTGTTCACGTAGCCGATGGTTCCCGGCGCCGCGCCCGTGTTCGGCTTCAGCGCGCCGTTGGCCGTGAAAGCGGCCAACGCTTTCACCGAGATGGGGTCGAACATGCTCTGGGGAATCCTGTTGCCGGCAAATGGAGTGCGTGTATAGCTTCCATCGGCGTTGCGAACCTGCGTGGTGGGGTCGTAAATGGGACGCTGCTTACCTGCCGCATCCACCCAGTTGCTGAAGTCGCCGGTCAACATTTCCGGCGCGGGGACGGATTGCGTGAAGCCAGTGGCTCCGGCGCGGTTGCGGAAGCCTTCAAACGAAGCGAAGAAGAAGCTCTTGTTCTTTCCGGAATACACTTT